>NZ_JBSGZD010000286.1:0-10193 GCF_053610825.1 Streptomyces sp. NPDC054863
CGCCCCTCGCGCTCCGGCCCCGGACGGGGCTCCCGGCGTCAGATGAAGTTCAGCGCCGCCGCCCCGCCCACTCCCCCGAGCAGCATGAACACCGGCATCAGCACCTTCAGCTCCACCCAGCTCCCGGCCCTGAACCGCATCGCCTTCGGCGGCCCGATCGGGTACCAGCGCTTCTTGCCGATCGGGATGGGCCACAGGATCGGGCAGCCGGAGACGGTCAGCGCGTCCCCGATGTCGTGCACGAGCGCCCCGAGCACGACGGGCAGGCCGAGCCACAGGTACTCCTGGCCCGGCCCGGTGAACAGCCAGTCCGAGCCGTTGCCCGGCTTGTCCAGCACCCCGGCCAGGATCCACGCGCTGGTCGCGCCCAGCAGCCACACCAGTACGTCGCTGGAGACCCGGGCGGCCCGCCACAGCAGGCCCTCCACCGCGAGCACGAGGTGCACGAAGAGGACGCCGAGGACCGCCCAGCGCCCGCCCCAGACCGCCGCCACCGAGCAGCCGCCACCGATCGCCACCGCCCACACCCAGGTGTGGGTGAGGGTGCGGTGACCGCCGTTCCTGCGCGGGTCGCCCTTGCCCCGGGTCGCCTTGTAGACGGCGGTCGACAGCTTGTCGACGATCTCGCACAGCAGCCGCGAGACCGGGCCGAAGGCGCGCGAGATGGTCGCGGCCTTGTGGTCGAGGTCGGGGGCGAGTGCCGCGCCCGCGCAGATCAGTGCGCCGACGACGAGCACGGGCCACGGCATCGGATGCCCCCAGGCGGCGGTCGCCGCGCCGACCCCCAGCCACGCCGCTGCACCCGACAGAGAGTGCGCCGGTCCCATCATGGTCGTACCCGCCCCATTAGCTTCTGTGCCCCCATCTCTTCCCTGGCGCGGCCGAGTTGCGCCCCGGCCGCCGATGGGCTGACCCGCCACCCTATCCGTGATGATCTTGTATGTACCCTCCGGTTCCCCGATCCGTACCGGAGGCAGGCAAGATGGGGGGCGTGACCCTTATCGATCAGCTCCCGCCGACCGCCGACCCCGACACCCTCTTCGAAGCCTTCGCGACCTGGGCCGAGGGCCAGGGCATCGCCCTCTATCCGGCGCAGGAGGAGGCGCTGATGGAGGTGGTCACCGGCGCGAACGTGATCCTTTCCACGCCGACGGGGTCCGGAAAGAGCCTGGTCGCGGCGGGTGCGCACTTCACGGCACTGGCCCAGGACAAGGTCACCTTCTACACCGCTCCGATCAAGGCCCTGGTGTCGGAGAAGTTCTTCGACCTGTGCAAGCTGTTCGGCACGGAGAACGTCGGCATGCTGACCGGCGACGCCTCGGTGAACGCGGACGCCCCCGTCATCGCCTGCACCGCCGAGATCCTCGCCTCGATCGCGCTGCGCGACGGCAAGGACGCCGACATCGGCCAGGTCGTGATGGACGAGTTCCACTTCTACGCGGAGGCGGACCGCGGCTGGGCGTGGCAGATCCCGATCCTGGAGCTGCCGCAGGCGCAGTTCATCCTGATGTCGGCGACGCTCGGCGACGTCGAGATGTTCGAGAAGGACCTGACCCGGCGGACCGGCCGCCCGACGGCGGTCGTGCGCTCCGCGACGCGGCCGGTCCCGCTGTCGTACGAGTACCGCCTGACGCCGATCACCGAGACGCTGACCGAGCTGCTCGACACCCGGCAGTCGCCGGTCTACATCGTGCACTTCACGCAGGCGGCGGCCGTCGAGCGGGCGCAGTCGCTGATGAGCATCAACATGTGCTCCAAGGAGGAGAAGGAGAAGATCGCCGACCTGATCGGCAGCTTCCGCTTCACCACCAAGTTCGGCCAGAACCTCTCCCGGTACGTACGGCACGGCATCGGCGTGCACCATGCGGGCATGCTGCCGAAGTACCGCCGCCTGGTGGAGAAGCTGGCGCAGGCCGGTCTGCTGAAGGTCATCTGCGGTACGGACACGCTCGGCGTCGGCGTCAACGTGCCGATCAGGACCGTGCTCTTCACGGCGCTGACGAAGTACGACGGGACGCGGGTGCGCACGCTGCGCGCCCGTGAGTTCCACCAGATCGCGGGCCGGGCCGGGCGGGCCGGCTTCGACACGGCCGGCTTCGTCGTCGCGCAGGCGCCCGAGCACGTCGTGGAGAACGAGAAGGCGCTCGCCAAGGCGGGCGACGACCCGAAGAAGCGCCGCAAGGTGGTCCGCAAGAAGGCCCCCGACGGCTTCATCGCCTGGTCGGAGTCCACCTTCGACAAGCTGATCGGCTCCGACCCCGAGCCGCTGACCAGCCGTTTCCGGGTCACGCACACCATGCTGCTGTCGATCATCGCCAGGCCGGGCAATGCCTTCGACGCGATGCGCCACCTCCTGGAGGACAACCACGAGCCGCGCAAGGCCCAGCTGCGGCACATCCGCCGGGCGATCGCCATCTACCGCTCACTGCTGGACGGCGGTGTGGTGGAGCAACTGGCCACGCCGGACGCCGACGGCCGGATCGTACGGCTGACGGTGGACCTCCAGCAGGACTTCGCGCTGAACCAGCCGCTGTCGACGTTCGCGCTGGCGGCCTTCGACCTGCTGGACCCCGAGTCACCTTCGTACGCGCTCGACATGGTGTCCGTCGTGGAGTCGACGCTGGACGACCCCCGGCAGATCCTGGGCGCGCAGCAGAACAAGGCGCGCGGCGAGGCCGTCGGCCAGATGAAGGCGGACGGCATCGAGTACGAGGAGCGGATGGAGCTCCTCCAGGACGTCTCGTACCCCAAGCCCCTCGACGAGCTGCTGTGGCACGCCTACGACGTGTACCGCAAGAGTCACCCGTGGGTCGGCGACCACCCGGTGTCGCCGAAGTCGGTCGTCCGCGACATGTACGAACGGGCCATGACCTTCGCCGAGTTCACCTCGCACTACGAGCTGGCGCGCACGGAGGGCATCGTGCTGCGCTATCTCGCGGGCGCGTACAAGGCCCTGGAGCACACCATCCCCGACGACCTCAAGTCGGAGGACCTCCAGGACCTGATCGCCTGGCTCGGCGAGCTGGTGCGCCAGGTCGACTCCTCACTCCTCGACGAGTGGGAGCAGCTGGCGAACCCCGAGATCGAGACGGCGGAGCAGGCGCAGGAGAAGGCCGACCAGGTCAAGCCGGTCACCGCGAACGCGCGGGCCTTCCGGGTGCTCGTCCGCAACGCCATGTTCCGCCGCGTGGAGCTGGCCGCCCTGGACAACGTCCGCGCGCTCGGCGAGCTGGACGCCGAGTCCGGCTGGGACGAGGACAGGTGGGGCGAGGCGATGGACGACTACTGGGACGAGCACGAGGAGCTCGGCACCGGGCCCGACGCCCGCGGCCCCAAGCTGCTGATCATCGAGGAGGACAAGCCGCACGGGCTGTGGCGGGTCCGGCAGATCTTCGACGACCCGAGCGACGACCACGACTGGGGCATCAGCGCCGAGGTCGACCTGGCGGCATCCGACGAGGAGGCGCGGGCGGTCGTCCGGGTCACCTCGGTCGGCCAGCTCGGCCAGGTATAGGGACACGGAACCAGGTCGAGAGACCCGGAAGAGGAGCAACTGCCATGACGAACCCCGCCGAGAGACTCGTCGATCTGCTCGACCTGGAGCAGATCGAGGTCAACATCTTCCGTGGCCGCAGCCCGCAGGAGCACCTCCAGCGGGTCTTCGGCGGGCAGGTCGCGGGCCAGGCGCTGGTCGCCGCGGGCCGCACCACGGACGGCGAGCGCCCGGTGCACTCGCTGCACGCGTACTTCCTGCGTCCCGGCCGCCCCGGCGTGCCGATCGTCTACCAGGTGGAGCGGGTGCGCGACGGGCGTTCCTTCACCACCCGGCGGGTCACGGCCGTCCAGCAGGGCCGCACGATCTTCAACCTGACGGCGTCCTTCCACAAGCCGGAGGAGGGCGGCATCGAGCACCAGTTGCCGCCGCGCCGCGAGGTCCCCGACCCGGAGTCGCTGCCGACGGTCGCCGACGAGATCCGCGACCACCTGGGGGCGCTGCCGGAGGCGCTGGAGCGCATCGCGCGCCGCCAGCCGTTCGACATCCGGTACGTGGACGGGCTGCGCTGGACGCGCGAGGAGATCGAGGGCGCGGAGCCGCGCAGCGCGGTGTGGATGCGCGCGGTCGGCCCGCTCGGCGACGACCAGCTGGTGCACACCTGCGCGCTGGCGTACGCGAGCGACACGACGCTGCTCGACGCGGTGCGGCTGCCGGTGGAGCCGCTGTGGGGTTCGCGGAACTTCGACATCGCCTCGCTGGACCACGCGATGTGGTTCCACCGTCCTTTCCGGGCGGACGAGTGGTTCCTGTACGACCAGGAGTCGCCGATCGCGACCGGCGGACGGGGGCTCGCGCGCGGCCGGATCTACGACCGGGACGGGCAACTGCTGGTGTCGGTGGTGCAGGAGGGGCTGTTCCGGAAACTGGGCGAGGAGGGATGACCGAGCGGCGGTCCCAGGTCCAGTACACGGTCGAGGCGAAGGCGGTCCACGACAGCCTGACCGGCGAGCGGCGGGCCAAGGTGGACCACGCCGTGCGCGTGCTGGCCAGGGACCCCTTCCACAAGCTCGCCACGGCGCAGATCGGGCCCAACGAGACGTACCGCAAGGCGTATGTCGCGCCGGGGATCGTGCTGGAGTACGTGGTCGTGCGCGAGGCGTTCGTCGTCGTCCTGCTGGAGCTGTTCGACGAGTCGTCGTACCTCATCGACGAGTCCGAGGCCGACGCGCAGTGAGCCGGACCCGGTGGTACGCGCTCGGAGCGGCGGCGGTCGCGATCGCCGCCGCTCTCGGCATCCGGGCGGTCTTCAGCGGCGGCTTCGCGAAGTACTCGGGGGACGCGCTGTACACGGTGCTGCTGTACGCGCTCGTGGTCGCGGTGGCGCCCCGGGTGCGGCCGGTGGTCGCGGCGGGGGTCGCGCTCGGGGTGAGCTGGGTGCTGGAGCTCTTCCAACTCACCTCCGTACCGGCGGAGTTGAGTGCCCGCAGCTGGCTGCTGCGGCAGGTGTTCGGGTCGACGTTCAACGCGCCCGATCTCTTCTGGTACGTCGTCGGGGCGGCCGGCGCGTGGACGGTGCACCGGTGGTGCGGGCGGACCGGCCGGGCGGAGGCCCGACAGGGCGCGGCTGTCGTGCGCATTCCCTGATCGGCCCTTGTGGGGCCCCGGCCCTGAGTGAACCTGGCCGGCCGGGCCGGGGCCCGGTTCACGGGGTCCCCGGACCCGCCTCCGCGAGTCGGCGGAGCAGCGGGGCCAGGGACACCACGGCGCGGGCCTGTTCCGCGTCGAGGGTGGCGAGCCGGGCGGCCAGCACCTCGGCCTCGTCGCGGGCCACCTCGGTCAGGGTCTCGGCGCCGCGCGCGGTGAGCCGTACCGAGGAGGCCCGGCCGTCGGTGGGGTCGGATTCGCGGCGCACCAGCCCCCGGGTCTCCAGGGCGGCGACGGCGGCGGTGGCCGTGGGCTGCGAGCAGGGCACCTTCGCGGCGAGTTCGCCGATCCTGGCCGGGCTCTTCTCGTACAGCAGGGACAGGACGATGACCTGAGTGGGCTGGAGGCAGCCGGCCGGGGCGGCTCTGCGGAGGCTGCGCAGCAGGCGGTGCAGGGAGACCACCAGGTCCCGCACGTCATCGTCCCGTACGTCCGTGTCCCGTACGTCCGTGTCCCGCACGTCGTCGTCCCGTACGTCCGCGCCCTCTGCACCCACGTCAGCCCGCCCCCGTGCCACGATCAGGTCAAGAGAGTGCCAGGGTCGGCTTGTACATGTCCAGCCAGAGGGCCAGGTCCAGGGTGAGTTCCAGGCTCCGCCGGGAGGCCATGGTGATCTGCGGCGACTCCACTTCGGCGGCGCTCCTGAGCAGGCCTCGGTCCACGAGGTCGAAGACCCGGTGGCCGGGGTCGGCGAGGAGACCCTTGACGTGGTCCTGGAGGGCGAGCGCGTACTTGGGGTCCTGGGTGGAGGGGTAAGGACTCTTGACCCTGTCGTACACCGAGCGCGGCAGGACGTCGGCGGTGGCCTCGCGCAGCAGGCTCTTCTCCCGGCCGTCGAAGGACTTCAGGGCCCACGGCGCGTTGTACACGTACTCGACGAGGCGGTGGTCGCAGAACGGGACGCGCACCTCAAGCCCCGTGGCCATGCTGGCGCGGTCCTTGCGGTCGAGCAGGACACGCACGAAGCGGGTGAGGTGGAGGTGGCTCATGCGGCGCATCCGGAACTCGAAGTCGCTGTCGGAGCCGAGGCGTTGGATGCCGGACACGGCGGTCGCGTAGCTGTCCTTGACGTACGTGCCGAGGTCGAGCGAGTCGACAAGGGCGGGGCGCAGGACGGAGGCGTCGTCGGTGCCGAAGTGCCGGCCGGTCTGCCCCAGCCAGGGGAAGGTGTCCCCGTGGCGGGCCTCCTCGTCGAAGAACTGCTGGTAGCCGCCGAAGACTTCGTCCGCCGACTCCCCCGACAGGGCGACCGTGGAGCGTTCGCGGATCGCCTTGAAGAGGAGGTAGAGCGAGGCGTCCATGTCGCCGAAGCCCATCGGCAGGTCGCGGGCGCGGATCACCTTGGCGCGCACCTCGGGGTCGGCGAGGGCGTGCGAGTCCAGGACGATGTCCTGGTGGTCGGTGCCGGAGGCGCGCGCCACGTCGTGGACGAACGGGGTGTCGGGGGTGGAGCGCAGTTCGTCGGCGACGAAGTTCTCGGTCCGGCCGACGAAGTCGACGGCGAAGCTGCGCACCCGCTCCCCCGTCGGGGCGAGCTGCTGCGCGGCGAGCGCGGTCATCGCGGAGGAGTCGAGGCCGCCGGAGAGCAGGGTGCACAGGGGCACGTCGGCGACGAGCTGGCGGCGGACGATGTCGTCCATCAGCGTCCTGACGTGGGCGATCGTGGTGTCGCGGTCGTCGGTGTGCTCGGTGGACGCCAGCTCCCAGTAGACGTGCCGGCGCAGGCCGCCCCGGTCCACCGTGACGACCGTGCCGGGCTCGACCTCGCGCATGCCCGCCCAGACGGCGTGGCCCGGCGTCTTGACGAGGGCGAGCATCTCGCGCAGCCCGTCGAGGCCGACCTCGCGGCGGGCGAGGGGGTTGGCGAGGACGGCCTTGGGCTCGGAGCCGAAGAGGACGCCGTCGGGGGTCTCGTAGTAGTAGAGGGGCTTGATGCCCATCCGGTCGCGGATCAGGACGAGCCGCTGCTTGTGCTCGTCCCAGACGGCGAAGGCGTACATGCCGTTGAGGCGGGAGGCGACGTCCTCGCCCCATTCCAGGTAGCCGTGGAGCACGACCTCGGTGTCGGATTCGGTGGTGAACCGGTGGCCGCGCGCGGTGAGTTCGGCGCGCAGTTCGGTGAAGTTGTACGTCTCCCCCGAGTAGACGACGGCGACGGTGCCGCGCGGGGTGTCGACGGTCATGGGCTGCCGGCCGCCGGGCAGGTCGATGATGGCGAGCCTGCGGTGGCCGAGGGCGGCGGGGCCCGACACCCAGGTCCCCCGGTCGTCGGGGCCTCGGCAGTCCATGGTCTCGGTCATCGCGTCGACGGTCCGCTGTTCGGTGCGCAGATCACGTGTGTACGAGATCCATCCGCTGATTCCGCACATGGGGGCTCCTCCTGACATCCGGGCCGGCCCGGATCCGGGCCAACCAGTTGTATCGGGCACCTATATATGGAGGGTGAGTCAGAGGAAGGGGGCCCGTCAACCGGCCGACGGGGAAAGAAACGGCAAGTGGGCGGAGTTCGGCCGACTTTCGACCCGGGCCCGACGGCGGAGAACGACCGGGACCCGGGTCGGATCACGGGCCCCACGGAGCTCGCCCATAATGCGGTGCATGACTACTACTTGGCCGAAACACCTCGACGTGGGCGCCGTGCGCTTCGCCCGCCCCACCGTCCGCTACGACGAGATCCTCAGCTTCTACCGGGACGATCTGGAACTCCCGGTCCTGGCCGCCTGGCAGGAAGAGGGCAGTCACGCCGGAGTGGTCTTCGGGCTGCCCGGCACGCCCGTCCACATGGAGATCACCCAGAGCGGCCACCCGCCGCGGATACCGGAGCCGCACCCGGAGAACCAGCTCGTGCTGTACGTGCGCGGGCCCGGGGCCGTCGAGGCCGGCGTGGCCAGGATGCGCGAGCGCGGGCACGAGCCGGTGGAGGCGGCCAACTCCTACTGGCCGGAGCGCGGCGCGGTGGTGTTCGCGGACCCGGACGGCTGGATGGTCATCCTGGCGCCCTGGGTGTTCGGCGAGGACCCGGTGCCGACTCCGGCATAGCGCCCACGGGCGGGGCCCCGACGGTCAACTCCCGTCGGTGCCCGACTCTTTGGGGAAGGCTCCCTCACCCCCCGCCCAGCGCGGCGGCGATCCTGCGGGCGACACCCCGGTGAGCAACCCGCCGGGTCAGCTCCACCAGCTCGTCGCGCGCAGCCGCACCACCTTGCAGCGACAGGGCCACGACAGCCGCCTCCGCCACCTTGGGGGCAGCGGGTATCCCACTCGGCAAGGGCCGCAGCGCGGTATCCGCAAGCCGGGCCAGGACTGCGGCCGTGTCCGGGGCGGGCGGCGCCAGACCCAGCAGCCAGGCAAGGCCACGCAGTGCCTGGCAGTTGTACGGGTCGGGCCGCCGGACGGCATCGATGTCGTCGTACCGATGGCTGCGCAGCGGGGGCGCCGCACGCCCTTGCCCGACCAGGTCGAACCAGCTGTGGATCCGGTGACGGACCTGCTCCGGGCCCGCCGCGTCCAGCAGCGTCCGCCCGGCGCGGGCCCACTTCGCGGAGGGAGCGCGGGCGGTGGGCGGGGCGGTGTGCGCCAGCAGCAACCGCCAGGGTTCACCGCCGGCCGCCTCGTCCTTGAGGGCCTGGTCGACCCAGGCCTCCCCGGGGTTGAGCACCGGCCCGGGGAAGGTGGCGAGCAGTGCGCACAGAGCGGGCTCCGCGTGGTGCACGAGGGCGGTGCGCCGGAGGACCGCGAGGACGGACGGGTCGGGAATGCGCCCTGCGGCCAGCTCGGCCGTCACCAGCTCCCAGTCCCGGTTGCCGGAGGTGACCGTGTATCGCGTCCCCAACTCGGCGAGCCTGGCCTGTCGTTCGGCGGCGAGCAGGTCACCGTCGAGGCCACGGACCACACCGCTGGCCACCGTGAGGAGTTCGCCGCGCAGATAGCCCGGACTGCGGCCGAAGTCCTCGAAGACGTACGGCCCTTCGTCCTCGACCTTCGGCAGCCAGTCCGCCCAGATCCGCCCGAGGACCAGCCGGTCGGTGTCGGGGAGCGAGCGCAGCAGCTCCAGATTGTCGGCGCCGGGGCCGGTCATGGCGCCGTTGTGGCAGGCGGCCCGCATCACCGATCGGGCGAGCCCCGGCAGGTCGCCGCGCACGGCGAGGTCCCGGTACCCGACCGCCTGCTCCACCAGCACCTGCGGGTCGCTCAGCCATCTGCTCATGGTCACGAGCGTAGGAGACGGCACTGACAACGCCCCGGCGGCCAAGGCCGGTTCGGTTTCCGTGCTCACCGGTTGCTCCCTCCGGTGTGCCGTACGACCGGATCGACGCCCTCACGGCCCTCTTCGCCGGGGTCGCGGCGCGACTGTCGGTGGCACGGGTTAGCCTGCGTAATTCGGACGAAGTCCGCAGAGCAACCGAGGAGGACCCGCACATGAGCCTGTACGACATCCCGCTGCACACCCTGGACGGCGAGCCGACGAGCCTGGCCGCGCACAAGGGCAAGGCGGTTCTGGTCGTCAACGTCGCGTCGAAGTGCGGCCTGACGCCGCAGTACGCGGGCCTGGAGGAGCTGCAGAAGACGTACGCGGACCGCGGCTTCACGGTCCTGGGCGTGCCGTGCAACCAGTTCGCGGGACAGGAGCCGGGGAGCGCGGAGGAGATCGCGACCTTCTGCTCGGCGAGCTACGGAGTGACCTTCCCGCTCCTGGAGAAGATCGAGGTCAACGGGGAGCACCGGCACCCGCTCTACACCGCGCTGACCGAGGTGGCGGACGCGGAGGGTGAGGCCGGGGACGTGCAGTGGAACTTCGAGAAGTTCCTGCTCTCGCCCGCGGGCGAGGCCGTGGGCCGCTTCCGGCCCCGCACCGAGCCCGGTGACACGGCGATCGTCGCAGCCATCGAGGCCAACCTGCCTGCCTGACCTGCCCGAAGCACCGCCTCCGGCCCCGGTGGGCACCCCCGACCTGCCCGGCACTGAACGGCAGGCCGACAGCGCACTGACGGCT
>NZ_JBSGZD010000287.1:0-10186 GCF_053610825.1 Streptomyces sp. NPDC054863
CCGCGTTCGCGGGTCGTCGGTCCGGCCACGTGCTTGTGTCGCCTCCTGCTTCGGGGGCCGGTCAGCCGGCCCGGTGTGCTGCGATCGCCTGGTAGACCATGCCGACGAGCAGCTCGTCGGCGTCCCGGCGGCCGAACTCCGATGCCGCGCGCGACATCTCGTACAGCCGGTGCGGATCGGCGAGCACCGGCAGGACGTTGCCCTGCACCCACTCGGGGGTGAGCACGGCGTCGTCCACCAGCAGTCCGCCGCCCGCGTTGACCAGGGGCTGGGCGTTCAGCCGCTGTTCGCCGTTGCCGATGGGCAGCGGGACGTAGGCGGCCGGGAGCCCGACGGCGGAGAGTTCGGCCACCGTCATGGCGCCCGCGCGGCAGAGCATCATGTCGGCCGCCGCGTACGCCAGGTCCATCCGGTCCACGTACGGTACCGGGATGTAGGGCGGCATTCCGGGCATGTTGTCCACGCGCGGCAGTTCGTTCTTCGGGCCGACCGCGTGCAGGATCTGGATGCCCGCCCGCTGGAGGTACGGGGCGGCCTGCTGGACCACCTCGTTGAGGCGGCGGGCGCCCTGCGAGCCGCCGGAGACCAGCAGCGTCGGCAGGTTCGGGTCGAGCCCGAACGCGGCGCGCGCCTCGGGGCGCACGGCCGCCCGGTCGAGGGTGGCGATGGTGCGGCGCAGCGGGATGCCGATGTAACGGGCGCCCCGCAGCTTGCTGTCGGGCGTGGAGACCGCGACGGCCGCCGCGTACCGCGAACCGATCTTGTTGGCGAGGCCGGGCCTGGCGTTGGCCTCGTGGACGATGATCGGCACCCCGAGGCGCTTGGCCGCCAGGTAGCCGGGCAGCGCCACGTAGCCGCCGAAGCCGACGACGCAGTCCGCCTTCGTGCGCTCCAGGATCTGCTCGGCGGCCTTGATGGTGCCGCGCAGCCGTCCGGGGACGGTGATCAGCTCGGGCGTGGGCCTGCGCGGCAGCGGTACGGCCGGGATGAGACCCAGCTCGTAGCCGCGTTCGGGTACGAGTCTGGTCTCCAGGCCCCGTTCCGTGCCGAGGGCCGTGATCCCCACGGTGGGGTCCTGCCTGCGCAGGGCGTCCGCGAGGGCGAGCGCGGGCTCGATGTGGCCGGCGGTCCCCCCACCGGCGAGTACGACATGCACCGAAATTCACCGCTCTCCGGACGGACGCTTCTTGACGCGCCGTCTCATCGTTTTCCATCTCGTCCCGGGCCGCCTCATGGCCAGTGCGGCCCGCGCCGCCGGGTCCTGACGCGCGAAGGCGATCAGCAACCCTACGGCGAACATGGTCGGCAGCAGCGCCGAGCCCCCGTACGAGAACAGCGGGAGCGGGACGCCGGCGATCGGCAACAGGCCGAGCACCGCACCGATGTTGATCGTGGCCTGCGCCATGATCCAGGTGGTCACACCTCCCGCTGCGTACCTCACGAAGGGGTCCTCCGTGCGTCCGGCCACGCGGATACCCGCATAGCCTAGGGCCGCGAACAGGGCGAGTACCGACAGCGTCCCCGCCAGACCCAGTTCCTCACCGGTGATGGCGAAGATGAAGTCGTTGTGGGGCTCGGGGAGTTGGCCCCATTTTTCCACGCTCGCACCGAGCCCGGATCCGAACCAGCCGCCGGACGCGAGGGCGTAGATTCCGTGCACCGCCTGCTGGCACTGCCCGTCGGGGCCCATCTCGGTGCTCAGTACGCAGTCGAGCCTGGCCATCCGGTTGGAGCTGGTCTTGACGAGGACGAAGCCGAGAAATCCGGCGAAACCGAGAACACCGGCGAACAGCCGGGTCGGCGCACCCGCCAGCCACAACAGGCCGAAAAGGATCGCGGTGAGGATGATCGCGGTGCCCATGTCCCCGCCGAGCATGATCAGCCCGAGCAGCATGAAGGCGACCGGCACCAGCGGCACCAGCATGTGCTTCCACTGGGCCAGGAGGTGCTTGTCCTGCTTGCGGGCGAGCAGGTCGGCGCCCCACAGGATGAGGGCCAGCTTGCCGAACTCGCTGGGCTGGAGCTGGAAGGGGCCGCCCAGCGAGATCCAGTTCTGGTTGCCGTTGACCGCGTGCCCTATCCCGGGGACCTGGACGAGCGCCATCAGGAAGACCGTGCCGGCCAGCAGCGGGTAGGAGAGTGCACGGTGCAGCTTGACCGGCATCCGGGCGGCGGCCAGCAGCAGGACGGCGCCGATGGCGGCGGCCAGGAACTGCTTGCGGAAGAAGTACGAGCTGACCAGATTGAGCTGGAGCGCCTTGATCATCGACGCGGAGTAGACCATCACCAGGCCGAGGCCGGTGATGAGCAGTGCGCTGCCGAGGATGACGTAGTACGCGGTCAGGGGCCGGTCCCAGGCCCTGCGGACCTGCTCGTACAGCTTGCGGGGGCCACCGGGGCCGCGCGGGGCCCTGGGCGGTGTCCCGCCGCGCGGGGCGGCGGGACGTGCGCCTGACGTTCTTCTGGCCGTGGCCGGCATCTCGGTGGTCCCCTCCAACAACAGTTGCGCTGATGAGCCGGGGCCGGTTGCCGGCCGGGGTGTCTACCGCCCGTTGTCCGCCTGGGCCGCGGCCAGTTCGCGAACGGCGGCGGCGAAGGCCTCGCCGCGCTCGTTGTAGTTGGCGAACATGTCCATCGAGGCGCAGGCCGGGGCCATCAGCACCGTGTCCCCCGGCTCGGCGAGTGCAGCCGCTGCACGGACCGCCGCCTCCAGTGCCCCAGTGTCGGTCCGGTCGAGGTCGACCACCGGCACCTCGGGCGCGTGTCGCGCGAGGGCTTCGCGGATGAGAGCACGGTCGGCGCCGATCAGGACGGCGGCGCGCAGCCGCTTCGCGGATTTCTCGACGAGTGCGTCGAAGGTGGCGCCCTTGGCGAGGCCGCCGGCGATCCAGACGATGGACTCGTACGCGGCCAGCGACGCCTCGGTGGCGTGCGTGTTGGTGGCCTTGGAGTCGTCGATGTACGCGACGCCCGCCACGTCCGCGATGTGCTCGATGCGGTGCGCGTCCGGCCGGAAGGCGCGCAGGCCCTCTCGTACGGCTGCGGGCTTCACGCCGTAGGCACGGGCCAGCGCGGCGGCGGCGAGGGCGTTGGCGAGGTTGTGCGGGGCTGCGGGGGTGACGTCGGAGACCTCGGCGAGCTCCTGGGCGTTCTTCTGCCGGTTCACCACGAAGGCGCGGTCGACGAGGATGCCGTCGACGATGCCCAGCTGGGACGGGCCGGGGGCGCCGAGGGTGAAGCCGATCGCGCGGCAGCCCTCCGTCACGTCGGCCTCGACGACCAGGTGCTCGGTGGCGGGGTCGGCGACGTTGTAGACGCAGGCGACCTCGTTGCCCTCGTAGATGCGGCCCTTGTCGAGGGCGTAGGCGTCCATGGAGCCGTGCCAGTCGAGGTGGTCCGGCGCCAGGTTGAGCACGGCGGCGGAGTGGGCGCGCAGGGACGGGGCCCAGTGCAGCTGGTAGCTGGAGAGCTCGACGGCGAGGACGTCGTACGCGTCGCCCGCCAGGACCACGTCGATGATCGGGGTGCCGATGTTGCCGACGGCAGCGGTGCGCAGGCCCGCCGCGGTCAGGATCGCCGCGAGCATCTGGGTGGTGGTGGTCTTGCCGTTGGTGCCGGTGATCGCCAGCCAGGGAGCGGCGTCGGGACCGCGCAGCTGCCAGGCGATCTCGACGTCGCCCACGACGTCGACGCCCGCCTTCGCCGCCGCCTCGAACAGCGGGCTGGAGGGCTTCCAGCCGGGTGAGGTGACGACGAGGTCGGTGCCCTCCGGGAGGGTGTCCGCGTCCGCCAGGCGTACGGCGATGCCTTCGCTTTCGAGCTCCGCCGCGCGGGCCCGCAGCGCGTCACTGTCGCCGCCGTCGACGACGGTGGTGCGGGCGCCGAGGCCGGCCAGGGCGCGGGCGGCACTGATGCCGCTCACGCCGAGGCCGGCGACGGTGACGTGTCGGCCGTTCCAGGATTCCCGGGAGGTCACTTGCCGGCTGCCCATCCTGCGTAGAAGAGACCGAGTCCGACGATCACGCACATGCCCTGGATGATCCAGAAGCGGACCACGACGAGGACTTCGGACCACCCCTTGAGTTCGAAGTGGTGCTGGAGCGGCGCCATCCGGAAGACCCGCTTGCGGGTCATCTTGAACGAGCCGACCTGGATGACCACCGACATGGTGATGAGGACGAAGAGTCCGCCGAGGATGGCCATCAGCAGCTGCGTGCGGGAGCAGATCGCGAGTCCCGCGAGCGCGCCGCCCAGTGCCAGCGAGCCGGTGTCGCCCATGAAGATCTTGGCGGGCGAGGTGTTCCACCACAGGAAGCCGAAGCAGGAGCCCATCAGGGCGGAGGCCACGACCGCGAGGTCGAGCGGGTCCCGTACCTCGAAACAGGCGTTGGGATTGGTCAGGGCCTGTGCGTTGGCGCAGGACTCCTGGAACTGCCACAGACCGATGAAGGTGTACGCGCCGAAGACCATCACGGAGGCGCCGGTGGCGAGTCCGTCGAGGCCGTCGGTGAGGTTCACGCCGTTCGACATCGCGAGGATCATGAACAGCGCCCACACGACGAACAGCACGGGCGTGATCGACCAGCCGAAGTCCGTGACGAAGGAGAGCCGGTCGGAGGCCGGGGTCTGGCCGCGGCTGTCGGCGAAGTTGAGCGAGAGCACCGCGAAGGCGATGCCGACGATCAGCTGGCCGAGCATCTTCGCCTTGGCGCGCAGACCCAGCGAGCGCTGCTTGACGATCTTGATGTAGTCGTCGAGGAAGCCGACCAGGCCCATGCCCGCCATCAGGAACAGCACCAGCAGGCCCGACAGCGTCGGCTGACTGGAGGTCAGCACCTTCGTCAGGGCGTACGCGATGAGCGTGGCCAGGATGAAGGCGATGCCGCCCATGGTGGGCGTACCGCGCTTGCCGTGGTGGCCGCGGGGTCCGTCGTCGCGGATGAACTGGCCGTAGCCCTTGCGGGCGAGCAGCTTGATCAGCAGCGGTGTGCCGATGAGCGTCAGGAAGAGGCCGATGGCCCCTGCGAAGAGGATCTGGCTCATGCGCCTGCGACCTCACCCTCGGTGGCGGGATCGAGCAGTGCCTGGGCGACCGATTCGAGACCGACCGACCTGGATGCCTTCACCAGCACGACGTCTCCCGGACGCAGCTCCCCGCGCAACAGGTCGATCGCCGCCTGTGTGTCGGACACGTGCACCGACTCCTCACCCCACGAACCCTCGTTATAGGCGCCCAGTTGCAGCCAGGATGCTTCCCTGCCCCCGACTGCCACGAGCTTGCTGACGTTGAGCCGGACGGCGAGCCGTCCGACGGCGTCGTGCTCGACGAGCGACTCGTCTCCCAGCTCGGCCATGTGACCGAGCACCGCCCACGTCCGCCGACCCCTGCCCATGGCCGCGAGCGCGCGCAGGGCGGCTCGCATGGATTCGGGGTTCGCGTTGTAGGCGTCGTTGACAACCGTCACGCCGTCGGGCCGCTCGGTGACCTCCATGCGCCAGCGGGAGAGGGTCCCCGCCTCGGAGAGCGCCACGGCGATCTCGTCGACGGACAGGCCCAGCTCATGGGCGACGGCGGCCGCGGCGAGCGCGTTCGACACGTGGTGCTCACCGTACAGCCGCATGGTCACGTCACTGCACCCGGAGGGTGTGTGGAGCGTGAAGGCCGGACGGCCGTCCTCGGTGAGCCGGACGTTTTCGGCCCGTACGTCGGCGGACTCGGACTCGCCGAAGAACAGGACGCGGGCCTTGGTGCGGGACGCCATCTCCCGTACGAGACCGTCGTCGGCGTTGAGTACGGCGACGCCGTCCTCGGGCAGCGACTCCACCAGCTCGCCCTTGGCCAGGGCGATGTTCTCGCGGCTGCCGAACTCGCCGACGTGCGCGGTCCCGACGTTGAGCACGAGGCCGATGCGCGGCGGCACCAGGCCCGCCAGGTAGCGGATGTCGCCGATGTAGCGGGCACCCATCTCCAGGACGAGGTGGCGGGTGTCCTCGGCCGCGCGCAGCGCGGTGAGGGGCAGGCCGATCTCGTTGTTGAGGTTGCCCGCCGGGTAGATGGTGGGGGCCTTGCGCTCCAGGAGCTGGGCGATCAGGTCCTTGGTGCTGGTCTTGCCCGCGGAGCCGGTGAGGGCCACGACGTCGGCGCCCAGGCGCGCGACGACGCTGCGGGCGAGTGCGCCGAGCGCCTCGGTCACGTCGGGGACGACGATCGCGGGCACGCCGACGGGGCGGGTGGCCAGTACGGCCACCGCGCCCGCGTCGATCGCGCGCTGCGCGTAGTCGTGGCCGTCGACGCGTTCACCGGCGTACGCGGCGAAGAGGCTGCCGGGGCGGACCTGGCGGGAGTCGATGACGACCGGACCCGTGACTTCAAGGCCTGTGTCCGGTATGTCGTGCGGCTGTCCGCTGACGAGGTCGGCGATCTCGGCGAGGGAGAGGGCGATCACTGCTTCATCCCATCTCGTGCCGGCGGCGCTCGATGGCGTCGCGCAGCACCTTGCGGTCGTCGAAGGGGCGGACCACCCCGGCGATGTCCTGGCCCTGTTCGTGGCCCTTGCCCGCCACGAGGACGGTGTCCCCGCTCTTCGCCCGGGCGACCGCCTCGGCGATCGCGGCGGCCCGGTCCTCGAACACGGCGACGTCGCCGCGCTCGTGGGCGGGCACCTCGGCGGCGCCCGCGAGCATGGTCGCGAGGATCGCGAGGGGGTCCTCGGAACGGGGGTTGTCGGAGGTCAGTACGGCGGTGTCGGCGAGCCGTGCGGCTGCCGCGCCCATGGGGCCGCGCTTCTGCTGGTCGCGGTCGCCGCCGCAGCCGAGCACGATGTGCAGCTCGCCCTCGGTGACCTTGCGCAGGGCGCGCAGCACCGATTCGACGGCGTCCGTCTTGTGGGCGTAGTCGACGACGGCGAGGTAGTCCTGGCCCGCGTCGACGCGCTCCAGACGGCCCGGGACGCCGGGGACCGCGGCGATGCCGTCGGCGGCGGTCTGCGGGTCGTACCCGGCGGCGGCCAGGGTGACGATCGCGGCGAGGGTGTTGGCGACGTTGAACGGGCCGGGCAGCGGGGCGGTCGCACTGATGTGCTCGCCCTTCGGTCCGACCGCGGTGAACGTGCTGGACTGCGGCCCGACCTCGACTTTCTCGGCGCGCCAGTCGGCGTCCGGGTGGCCCTCCGCGGAGAACGTGATCACCGGCACACCGGCCTCGGTGACCAGCCTGCGGCCGTACTCGTCGTCGAAGTTGAGGACGCCGAGCCGGGACCGTTCCGGGGTGAAGAGCTGCGCCTTCGCCCGGAAGTAGTCCTCCATGTCGGAGTGGAACTCCATGTGCTCGGGGCTCAGGTTGTTGAAGACGGCGACGTCGAAGACGCAGGCGTCGACCCGGCCGAGCACCAGGGCGTGGCTGGAGACCTCCATGGCGACCGACTTGACGCCCCGTTCGCGCATGACCGCGAAGAGGGCCTGGAGGTCGGTGGCCTCGGGGGTGGTCCGCTCGGACTTGATCCGCTCGTCGCCGATCCGCATCTCGACCGTACCGATCAGCCCGGGCAGGTCTCCGGCCTGCTTCAGGCCGCCCTCCACCAGATATGCGGTGGTGGTCTTGCCGGAGGTTCCGGTGATGCCGATCTGGAGCAGGTCGCGGCCGGGGTTTCCGTAGATGTCGGCGGCGAGCTGGCCCATGCGGGCGCGCGGGTTCTCGACGGCGAGGACGGGCAGCCCGGTCGCGGCGGCGCGCTCGGCGCCCGTCGGGTCGGTGAGGACCGCGGCGGCGCCGAGTTCGGCGGCCTGCGAGGTGAAGTCGGCGCCGTGGAAGCGGGCGCCGGGCAGGGCCGCGTAGATGTCTCCGGGGCGGACCGCGCGGGAGTCGTGGGTGATTCCGGTGGTCTCTCCAGGTCCTGGGGACTCGATGCCCAGCCGTTCGGCCAGCTCCCCGAGGGTCGTCGGGCGGACCCGGTCCGGCCTGGGCGCTCCGGGGTAGTTCACCGGAGCGTCCTTCTGGGTGGTTTGGGACTGATCAGCGTGTGGCACGGCGGTGAGCGTACCCGGCTGACCGGGTTCCGGGCGAAAGCAGGGGGCCTGCGCAACCCGTTTTCGGAGGTCGTTGGTGAGTGTTGTCACTGAGGGTTTCCGCTTCGGTACGGAGGATTCCGGTTCAGCGCCCGGAACTGCCGGTCCGGGCCCGTCCTGGCACCTGCTCCGGGACCCGGTCAGGACCCCGGTGTGAAGGTGACCGGGAGGTGGGCGGGTTTGCCGCCGGTCGGGGCCACCTGGCGGGTCTTCAGGGCGAACTCCATGACCTGCTTGTAGATCGGACCGCAGATCTGGCCGCCGAAGTAGCTGCCCTTCGTGGGGTTCTGGATGGCGCAGTAGACGGTGACCCGCGGCTTGTCCGCGGGCGCGAACCCGGCGAAGGACGCGGTGTAGCCCTTGTAGCGGCCCGTCTGGGGATCCACCCGGTTGGAGGTGCCGGTCTTGCCGCCGACCCGGTAGCCGGGGATGCGGGCCTTGGTGCCGGTGCCCTCCTCGTCGTCGACGACGGACTCCAGCATCTGGGCGAGGGTCCTGGCGGTCCGGTCGCTGACCACCCGGGTCTTCTTCGGGGCGGTGGCGGGCGTGAAGCGCCCGTCCGGGCCCTTCGTGCCGCGTACGAGCGTGGGCTCGATCCGCACTCCCCCGTTGGCGATCGTGGAGTACACGGACGCCGCCTGCATCGCGTTGAGGGAGAGTCCCTGGCCGAAGGGGATCGTGTACTGCTGCGAGGTGCTCCAGCTGTCCGGCTGCGCCAGGATGCCGGACGTCTCGCCGGGGAAGCCGAGCCCGCTGCGCCGGCCCATGCCGAACTTCGTCAGGTACGAGTGGAGGACCCGGTTCGCCTCGGCCTGGGTCTTGCCGAGCTCTCCGGTGGCCAGGATGGTGCCGATGTTGGAGGACTTGGCGAGGACCCCGTTGAGCGTGAGGTTCCAGGTCGGGTGGTCGATGTCGTCCTTGAAGAGGCGGTCGCCCCTCTTGAGGCGGTTGGGGACGACGACGTGGGTGCCGGGGGTGGCCGCCTTCTCCTCCAGCACGGCCGCCATGGACATGATCTTGCTGGTGGAGCCGGGTTCGTACGCGTCCTGGAGGGCGGCGTTGCCCATCGCGGCGGCGTTCGCCTGGGAGAGGTCGTTGGGGTCGAAGCCGGGCGCGTTGGCCATGGCCAGGACTTCGCCGGTGAGGGTGTCCTGCACTATGACGTACCCGCGGTCCGCCTTGGACTTCTTGACCTGTTCCTCGATGGCGCTCTGCGCGGCCCACTGGATGTCGCGGTCGATGGTGAGCTCGATGTCGGAGCCGGGTACGGCGGGGGTCTCGTCGGCGCCCGCCGTGGGCACCCGGCGGCCGTTCGCCTGGGCGAAGGTGACCTGGCCGTCCTTGCCCGCGAGTTCCTTGTCGAGCTGGACCTCCAGGCCGCCGCCGCCGCGGCCCGCGGCGTTGACGAAGCCCAGTATTCCGGCGGCCAGGTCGCCGTTGGGGTAGACGCGGGTGCTGCTGGGCTCCTGGAGGATGCCGCCGAGGAGGTTGACGGCGGAGTCGGCCTTGCGCTTGTTCGCGGCGGCCGCCCGGTCCGCGTACACGCTCTTGAGGTCCTTGATCTGCTTCCAGACCTGCGGGGTCTGACGGCGCGCCAGGACGACGTAGCGCGTCTTGGGCGTGGCCAGCTTCTTCGCCAGTTCGGCGGGGGGCCTGCCGAGGATCGGGGCGAGGATCGCGGCGGCCTGCTGCGGCGCGTCCGGGATCTTGGCCTGCTCGGGGGCGTACATCCAGGGGTCGGCGGTGATGTCGTGCGCGTCGACGCTGGCGGCGAGTGCGATGCCGCTGCGGTCGGTGATCTCGCCGCGCTCGGCGGTCAGCGTGTGCCGGGCCTGCCGCTGCCGTTCGGCCTTGTCGGTGTACGTGGCCGCGTCGACGGCCTGCACCTGGAAGAGGCGCACGACGAAGGCCAGCATCACCAGCGTCAGCCCGAGGCTGACCAGGCGGAGCCGTGGCTTGGGGCTGCCGAGCCGCAGCGATTTCGCCTTCGCCCCGGCCTTCGGCTTCCCGGCGGCGGGGCGGGCGGCGGGCCTGCGGGCGGCCGGGCGGCCGGGGGCGGGGACCCGCCGGCGCGGTGGTTCCTTCGTCGGGGGCACTGCGTCACCTGCCGGAGGTCGTCGGG
>NZ_JBSGZD010000288.1:0-10093 GCF_053610825.1 Streptomyces sp. NPDC054863
GGGGCGTTCCGGTACGAAGGGTTCCGGTCAGCCGCCGTACGCCCCCGAAGCCGTCAGCCGCAGTGCCGTGTCGATCAGCGGTACGTGGCTGAAGGCCTGCGGGAAGTTGCCGACCTGCCGCTGCAGCTTGGAGTCCCACTCCTCGGCGAGCAGCCCCAGGTCGTTGCGGAGCGCCAGGAGCTTCTCGAAGAGGCGGCGGGCCTCGTCGACCCTGCCGATCATCGCCAGGTCGTCCGCCAGCCAGAACGAGCAGGCCAGGAACGCGCCCTCGTCGCCCTCCAGACCGTCCACGCCCGCGTCGTCCCCGGAGGTCGGGTAGCGCAGCACGAAGCCGTCCGGGGTGGACAGCTCGCGCTGGATGGCCTCGATGGTGCCGATGACGCGCTTGTCGTCGGGCGGCAGGAAGCCCATCTGCGGGATGAGCAGCAGCGAGGCGTCCAGTTCCTGGGAGCCGTACGACTGCGTGAAGGTGTTGCGCTCCGGGTCGTAGCCCTTCTCGCAGACGTCCGCGTGGATCGTCTCGCGCAGCTCGCGCCAGCGCTCCAGCGGACCGTCCGCGTCCCCGCCCTCGATCAGCTTGATCGTGCGGTCGACGGCGACCCAGGCCATCACCTTGGAGTGCACGAAGTGGCGGCGCGGGCCGCGCACCTCCCAGATGCCCTCGTCGGGCTGGTTCCAGTGGTCCTCCAGGTAGCGGATCAGCTTGAGCTGGAGGAGGGAGGCGTAGTCGTTGCGGGCCAGGCCCGTCATGTGCGCCAGGTGCAGGGCCTCGGTGACCTCGCCGTACACGTCGAGCTGGAGCTGGTGGGCGGCGCCGTTGCCGACGCGGACCGGGCCGGAGTTCTCGTAACCCGGCAGCCAGTCCAGTTCGGCCTCGCCCAGCTCGCGCTCGCCGGCGATCCCGTACATGATCTGCAGGTTCTCCGGGTCGCCCGCGACCGCCCGCAGCAGCCACTCGCGCCAGGCGCGGGCCTCCTCGCGGTATCCGGTGCGCAGCAGCGAGGACAGGGTGATCGCGGCGTCGCGCAGCCAGGTGTAGCGGTAGTCCCAGTTGCGGGAGCCGCCGATGTCCTCCGGGAGGGAGGTCGTGGGGGCCGCGACGATGCCGCCGGTGGGGGCGTACGTCAGCGCCTTGAGCGTGATGAGCGAGCGGACCACGGCCTCGCGGTAGGGCCCGTGGTACGTGCAGTGCTCGACCCATTCGCGCCAGAAGTCGACCGAGAGCTCCAGCGCGCCCTCGGGGTCGGGCAGCGGCGGCGCCTCCTTGTGCGAGGGCTGCCACTGGATGGTGAACGCGAGCCGCTCACCCGGGGCGACCGTGAAGTCGGAGTGCGTGGTGAGGTCCTGGCCGTGCGTCTCGACGTCCGTGTCCAGCCAGACCGAGTCGGGGCCCGCGACCGCGACCGTACGGTTGTCCACCCGGTGCACCCAGGGGGTCACCCGGCCGTAACTGAACCGCATGCGCAGCGCCGAGTGCATCGGCACCCGGCCGCTGACCCCCTCCACGATTCTGGTCAGCTGTGGTGCGCCGTCGCGCGGTGGCATGAAATCCGTCACCCGGACCGTGCCCCGCGGGGTGTCCCACTCCTGTTCCAGGATGAGGGAGTCCCCGCGGTAGCGGCGCCGCGAAGCCGGTGGCGCTTCGCTGCCGTCCGGGTAGGAGGGTCCGATCCGCCAGAAGCCGTGCTCCTCGGTGCCGAGGAGTCCGGCGAAAACGGCATGGGAATCGAAGCGGGGGAGGCACAGCCAGTCGACTGAGCCGTCCCTGCAGACCAGCGCCGCTGTCTGCATGTCTCCGATGAGTGCGTAGTCCTCGATGCGCCCGGCCACGTGCAATCTCCAGTCGAACGGCCACATCCGCCCCCTCGCGGGGACATCTGCAGTCAGGGGATCTTCGACGACGAGCTTCGGGGTCCGGGAGCGGCGGTGATGGATGCCTTCGCCCGGCCGGCTCGCAGCGATGTGTCCGAGCAGGATACGACGGAGAAAGCTCATCTGCGTGAGGTCACTGCAACGTGAGTGGGCCGAACGGGTGAGGTGCAGGTGATGCCGCCGTGACCGTACGGTGAAGGCGGTTCGAACGGGTGGCCGGGGTACTGGCCGCGGTGGCCCCGCGCGTCCGGCCGCGTCTTCACAGGTGCGTACGTGAGGAAGGTCGAAATCCGTACGGTGCCCCGCCGCCGTCCCGGGCGGCGGTGGACGCCGGAAGCAACCTCCCGGAGTCGCTGATACCCTGGTAGCCCGTGGGCGGTGGGAGCAAAACCCCCCGAACCGCAGCGACGACGCCCCCAGAAATCACCGGTGGAACCACCGGTGGTCCCTCGCCGGGAGGCTGGAAACGCACCCTCACCTCGCGACCACGGGAGCCCCCTCTTGGCCATGCAGCCCAAATCCTCGACGACCAAGCACATCTTCGTCACCGGGGGTGTCGCCTCTTCCCTCGGCAAGGGTCTGACTGCCTCCAGCCTGGGTGCGCTCCTGAAGGCCCGTGGCCTTCGCGTCACCATGCAGAAGCTCGACCCGTACCTCAACGTCGACCCCGGCACGATGAACCCCTTCCAGCACGGCGAGGTGTTCGTCACCAACGACGGCGCCGAGACCGACCTGGACATCGGCCACTACGAGCGCTTCCTCGACGTCGACCTCGACGGCTCGGCCAACGTCACCACCGGCCAGGTCTACAACACCGTCATCGCCAAGGAGCGCCGCGGCGAGTACCTCGGTGACACCGTGCAGGTCATCCCGCACATCACCAACGAGATCAAGCACCGCATCCGCCGCATGGCCACCGACGACGTCGACGTCGTCATCACCGAGGTCGGCGGCACGGTCGGCGACATCGAGTCGCTGCCCTTCCTGGAGACCGTCCGCCAGGTCCGCCACGAGGTCGGCCGCGACAACGTCTTCGTCGTGCACATCTCGCTGCTCCCGTACATCGGCCCCTCGGGCGAGCTGAAGACCAAGCCGACCCAGCACTCGGTCGCCGCCCTGCGCAACATCGGCATCCAGCCGGACGCGATCGTGCTGCGCGCCGACCGTGACGTCCCGGACGCCATCAAGCGCAAGATCTCGCTGATGTGCGACGTCGACGAGGACGCCGTGGTGGCCTGTGTCGACGCCAAGTCGATCTACGACATCCCCAAGGTGCTGCACACCGAGGGCCTGGACGCCTACGTCGTCCGCAAGCTGGACCTGCCGTTCCGCGACGTGGACTGGACCGTCTGGGAGGACCTCCTGGAGCGCGTCCACAACCCGGAGCACGAGGTCACCGTCGCGCTCGTCGGCAAGTACATCGACCTGCCCGACGCCTACCTCTCGGTCACCGAGGCCATGCGCGCAGGCGGCTTCGCCAACAAGGCCCGCGTCAAGGTCAAGTGGGTCACCTCCGACGACTGCAAGACCCAGGCCGACGCGCACAAGCAGCTCGGTGACTGCGACGCCATCCTGATCCCCGGCGGCTTCGGCGAGCGCGGCGTCAACGGCAAGGTCGGCGCCATCCAGTACGCCCGCGAGAACAAGGTGCCGCTGCTCGGCATCTGCCTCGGCCTGCAGTGCATCGTCGTCGAGGCGGCCCGCAACCTGGCCGGCATCGAGGACGCCAACTCCACCGAGTTCGACGCCGCCACCGCCCACCCGGTGATCTCCACCATGGAGGAGCAGCTGGCGTACGTCGAGGGCGCGGGCGACCTGGGCGGCACCATGCGCCTGGGCCTCTACCCGGCGAAGCTCGCCGAGGGCTCCATCGTGCGCGAGGTCTACGGCGACGAGCAGTACGTCGACGAGCGCCACCGCCACCGCTACGAGGTCAACAACGCCTACCGCGCCGAGCTGGAGAAGAAGGCGGGCATCGTCTTCTCCGGCACCTCCCCGGACAACAAGCTCGTCGAGTACGTCGAGTACCCGCGCGAGGTCCACCCCTACCTGGTCGCCACCCAGGCGCACCCGGAGCTGCGCTCGCGCCCGACCCGCCCGCACCCGCTCTTCGCGGGCCTGGTGAAGGCGGCGGTCGAGCGCCAGCAGGAAGCGCGCCAGCAGGGCAAGTAGTACGTACGCGTTAACGTTGCCGGGGTGAGGATCTTCACGGGTCCTCACCCCGGTTTCTTTGCTTTCAGGAGGAAGTACGTGGCCATCGAGGACAGCCCGCAGGAGTGGCAGGTCACCGAGTCGGTGATCCCGTTCGAAGGGGCGAAGACCAGCGTCCGCACCGACCACGTGGTCATGCCCGACGGAGGCGTGGCGAGCCGCGACTACCAGGTGCACCCCGGCTCGGTGGCCGTCCTCGCGCTGGACGACGCGGGGCGCGTCGCGGTGATCGGTCAGTACCGCCACCCGGTGCGCCACAAGCTGTGGGAGATCCCGGCCGGCCTCCTCGACGTGCCCGGCGAGAACCCGCTGCACGCCGCCCAGCGCGAGCTCTACGAGGAGGCGCACATCAAGGCGGGGGACTGGCGGGTGCTGGCCGACGTCTACACCTCGCCGGGCGGTTCGGACGAAGCGGTACGGATCTTCCTCGCACGGGACCTGTCGGAGGCCGAGGGCGAGCGGTACGCGGTGTCCGAGGAGGAGGCCGACATGGAGCACGCGCGGGTGCCGCTCGCGGAGCTGGTGCGCGGGGTGCTCGCCGGGCAGCTGCACAACAACTGCCTCGTGCTCGGGGTGCTCGCGCTGAACGCGGCCCTCTCGGAGCCGGGGGGCGGGCTCGACACGCTGCGCCCGGCGGAGGCGCCGTGGCCGGCCCGGCCGTTCTGACGGCCCCTTCCGTTCCGACGCCCCTCCCGTTCTGACGGCCAGGGCGGGCCGCATGCGTCGGACCGGTCGTAAAAACTGCTGATCCGATCGGGGGACCTGCCCGCCGCGCTCCCCCGGATCAGTAGCAGAGCGTGAACTAGGCTCGAATCCCCGACCGCGGTCGCGGCGGGGATTGTGCGCAGGCGGACGGGAGCGTGGCCCGTGACGGACCAGGCGGTGGACATCAGCGGCGCGGCGGCGGTCACTGCGACCGCCACCGCGGCGGGCTCGGCGGCGGGCTCGGCCCACGACTGGGCGACCGGTGAATTCTTCGGCCGGAAACGGGAGTTGAAGGAACTGCGCGCCGACATCGAGCGCACAGGACTGGACACCCTCACCGGCCGCAAGGTGCCCCGGGCCCGGGTGCTGCTGGTCGCGGGCCGTCCCGGTTCCGGGCGCACCGCCCTCGCCGAGGAGCTGGCCCGCTCCCTCGCGGACGACTACCCGGCCGGTGCGCTGCGGGCCCGGCTCACCGCACCCGGCGGTGAGCGCATCCCCACCGAGGAAACCGCGCGCGGACTGCTGGACGACCTCGGGATCGCCGCTCCGGCGGGCGCCGGCGCGGACACCCTGTCCGAGATGGTGCGCGAGGCACTCGCGGTGCGCCGGGTACTGCTGGTCCTGGACGACGCGGCCGACGCCGAGCAGGTCGACCCGCTGCTTCCCGACAATCCGGACTGCCTGGTCGTGGCCACCGCCCAGGGGCCGCTGACCGGCATTCCGGACGTACGGCCGTGCACGCTCGGCGGGCTCGACACGGCTTCCGCCGTCGCCCTCCTCGCGCACTACACCGGCAAGGTCCGCATCACCGTCGACCCGACCGCGGCCGACGCGCTCGCCGAGGAGTGCGGTGGGCAGCCCGCCGCACTGGTGCTGGTCGGCGGCTGGCTCTCGGGCCGCCCGAAGTCCTCGGTCGCCGATGTCACCAAGCATCTCCACGAGCTGCCCGACGACCCCGAACAGCCGCAGGGCGCAGCCCCGTTGGCGCGTGCGCTGCGACTTGTGTACGAGTCGCTGCCGCAGCCCGCGGCGCGGATACTGCGACTCCTCGCCCTGGCCCCCGCCGGCCTCGCGGACGCGCACACGGCGTCCGCGCTCGCCGGATGCTCGGTGTCGGCGGCGCAGACCACGCTCGACGACTTCGCGGTCCGCGGGCTGTTGCACCCGGTGGACGGATCCGTACCGCAGTACCTGGTGCCGGGCTGCCTCGCGCCGCTGCTGCTTGCCCTGACCGAGGCTCAGGACCGGCCTGCGGAGAGGCAGTTGGCGCGGGCCCGGATGCTGGAGCGGACCGTGCGGCAGCTCCAGTCCTGCCGGGCGGTCACCGACCCCGAGGGCTCCCCGGCCCGCAAGAAGCTCGCCGGACTGCCGCGCGCCCTGCGCTTCGCGAGTCCGGCCGCCGCCGCCGTCTGGCTGCGCGAGCGGCAGCCCGCCCTGCTCGCCGCGGCCCGCGCGGCGGTCGGTGACGGCGAGCTCGACACCCTCGCGCGCAGGCTGGTCGCCGCCCTCGTACGGGCACTGGCCGCGCACCGGGGCACCGAGGCCGCCGCCCCCGAGCTCTACGGGCTGCACCGCCTGGTGCTCGACGTGGCCGAGCGGCGGGACCTGCACCGCGAGAAGGCCGCCGCCCTGCTCAATCTGGCCGACCTGGACGCGCAGACCGGACGTACGACGGAGGCCTTGACCCGGTATCGGGCGGCCCTGGACGCGGGGCGTACGGCCGGTGACCCCTACGCCACGGCCCGTGCGATGGAATCCGTAGGCGGGACCTATCAGGAAATGGGGGATTTCTCACGTGCCTCCGACTGGTACGGGCGGGCGCTTGCCCTGCGGCTCGCGCGCGGCGAGGACGAGGACGGGGCGCGGCTGTACGGGCGGCTCGGTGCGGTGCACACCTACGCGGGCCGGTACGGCGAGGCGCTGCGCGACTGGCGGGCCGCGGCGTCCGGACTGCGCCGGCTCGGCGATCTCCCGGGCCACGCAAGGGCGTTGAGCGAAATGGCCCGTGTCCAGGAGTACGCGGGACGCCCCGAGGAATCGCTGCGGACCTGCCAGGAAGCGGTCGAATGGGCACGTCAGGCGGGAGAGGTACGGCTTCAGGCGGCGCTCCAGCTGCGACTTGCCGACACGCTCGACCGGCTCGGCGACCCGACGGCGGCCCGGCTGCACCGGGGCGCGGCGGAGAGACTAATGGAAGAAGAGGTTCCAGCCTACGAAATCCGTAGCGCATCCGCGCGAGGTTGATGCTTTGTAAGGCTAGACAGCTGGA
Source organism: Streptomyces sp. NPDC054863 (assembly GCF_053610825.1). Taxonomy (NCBI): domain Bacteria; kingdom Bacillati; phylum Actinomycetota; class Actinomycetes; order Kitasatosporales; family Streptomycetaceae; genus Streptomyces; species Streptomyces sp. NPDC054863. The sequence continues at coordinate 7,058 of NZ_JBSGZD010000288.1, forward strand.
AATCCTTCATTAGACTGGCTCTGCCGCGTCCAGCTGCGGTGTTCCCCAGGTGTGCCTTCCATGCCTGGTCAGGCGCCTGGTCATGCAAGGCACTGCCCGTTTCATCCCCCCAAGATCAAGGACCGTGATCGACGTGAAGGTCGGCATCCCCCGCGAGGTCAAGAACAACGAGTTCCGGGTGGCCATCACCCCCGCCGGTGTGCACGAGCTCGTGCGCCACGGCCACCAGGTCGTCATCGAGAAGGACGCCGGTCTCGGCTCCTCGATCACGGACGGCGAGTACGTCTCCGCCGGCGCCCGCATCCTGGACACCGCCGACGAGGTCTGGGCCACGGCCGACCTGCTGCTGAAGGTCAAGGAGCCGATCGCCGAGGAGTACCACCGCCTCCGCAAGGACCAGACGCTCTTCACCTACCTGCACCTCGCCGCCTCCCGCGAGTGCACGGACGCGCTCCTGGAGTCCGGCACCACCGCCATCGCCTACGAGACGGTGGAGACCGCGAACCGCGCGCTGCCGCTGCTCGCCCCGATGTCCGAGGTCGCGGGCCGGATCGCTCCGCAGGTCGGTGCGTACCACCTGATGCGCCAGGTCGGCGGCCGGGGCGTGCTCCCGGGCGGCGTCCCGGGCACGGCGGCCGGCAAGGCCGTCGTCATCGGCGGCGGCGTCTCCGGCTGGAACGCCACCCAGATCGCGGTCGGCATGGGCTTCCACGTGACCCTGCTCGACCGCGACATCAACAAGCTGCGCGAGGCCGACAAGGTCTTCGGTACCAAGGTGCAGACGATCGTCTCCAACGCCTTCGAGCTGGAGAAGGCCGTCGTCGAGGCCGACCTCGTCATCGGCGCCGTGCTGATCCCCGGTGCCAAGGCCCCGAAGTTGGTCACCAACGAGCTCGTCGCCAAGATGAAGCCCGGAAGTGTACTTGTCGACATTGCAATTGATCAGGGCGGTTGCTTCGAGGACTCGCACGCGACCACGCACGCCGAGCCGACGTTCAACGTCCACGACTCGGTCTTCTACTGCGTGGCCAACATGCCGGGCGCCGTCCCGAACACCTCGACGTACGCGCTGACCAACGCCACGCTGCCGTACATCGTGGAGCTGGCGAACCGTGGCTGGGTCGAGGCGCTGCGCCGCGACGCCGCCCTCGCCAAGGGCCTCAACACCCATGACGGCCAGGTCGTTTACCGCGAGGTGGCAGAGGCGCACGACCTTCCGCACCTTGAGCTGAGCACCCTTCTCGGCTGACGCGTCAACAGGCGTCGTCAACATCGCGCGTCCGGCCGGACCTTGCCTCCGCGAGGTCCGGCCGGACGTGTATCCGGTCACTTTGCCCCGCTCGCTCAACTCGTCGTGAACGTAACCCTTTAACCGATTCGTGCACCCGCGAAACCCGGCTCCCGTGCTTCGTGTACGCCCCTGCGCACCCTTGACAGAGAGGGGTTCGGTTGCCGACACATCGACCCGGGTCCGGCGGATTGTGTTGCTGCGGAGCGGTGACACGCCATAGAGTCGGCGACCGTCGGCATGGTGCCACGCTGACCTATCGATATGTTTCCTGGTCACGTCCCAAGGAGGTAAGACGACTTGTGAATGAGTCGACATTTACTCCCGGGGGTGGTCGATCGGGAACGCCTGCGCAGGGCCAGAGCCCTACAGGGCTCGAAGCTGTCGGCTCGGTCGCGGTCCGCACCTTCGCCACCCATCAGCACATGACGACATCCCACCAGAGCATGGACGGCCTACACGTGAACGCCATGGCCGGCGACCAGAGTGGCGATAAGTCCACCACCGGCTTCGCCGACTTCGACGAGGTCCCCCAGGGGCACTTCTACGATCCCGACGCCGAGTACGAGCCCGACCCCGAATACGCGGCCACCCTCGCCCCCGACGCTGCCCGTCAGCGCCGCGAGCGGATCGGCCCGACCGGACGGCCGCTGCCGTACTTCCCGATCCCCGGACCGCTGACCGATCACGGTCCGGCCAAGATCATCGCGATGTGCAACCAGAAGGGTGGGGTCGGCAAGACGACCTCGACCATCAACCTGGGTGCCGCGCTCGCCGAGTACGGACGCCGTGTCCTGCTCGTCGACTTCGACCCGCAGGGAGCCCTGTCGGTCGGTCTCGGTGTGAACCCGATGGAGCTCGACCTCACGGTCTACAACCTGCTCATGGAGCGGGGCATGGCGGCCGACGAGGTGCTGCTGAAGACAGCCGTTCCGAACATGGACCTGCTGCCCAGCAACATCGACCTGTCCGCTGCCGAGGTGCAGCTGGTCAGCGAGGTGGCGCGCGAGTCGACGCTTCAGCGGGCGCTCAAGCCGCTGATGAACGACTACGACTACATCGTGATCGACTGTCAGCCCTCGCTCGGTCTGCTCACCGTGAACGCCCTGACGGCCGCTCACAAGGTGATCGTGCCGCTGGAGTGCGAGTTCTTCGCGCTGCGCGGCGTGGCCCTGCTGACCGAGACCATCGAGAAGGTCCAGGAGCGGCTCAACCCGGACCTGGAGCTCGACGGCATCCTCGCCACCATGTACGACTCCCGTACGGTGCACAGCCGCGAGGTCCTCGCGCGCGTGGTGGAGGCGTTCGACGATCACGTCTACCACACGGTGATCGGCCGGACGGTGCGCTTCCCGGAGACCACGGTCGCCGGTGAGCCCATCACCACCTACGCATCGAACTCCGTCGGCGCCGCCGCCTATCGCCAGCTCGCCAGGGAGGTGCTCGCCCGGTGTCACGCCGAGTGAGTCTGCCGGGGGCCGACGAGCTGTTCCGTACGACCGGGGGAATGGGGCTGCAGTCGCCCGCCCGGAGGTCCGGCGCCAACGGCGAGACGGCCCGGGTACCGGCACCGGCGGGGGAGCCGGCCCCCGCGGCCGTGGACCCTGCTGCCGCGGGCAACGGCGAGGGCGCCGAGCACGGCGCCGCCGCCGATGCGGCCGGGCAGCAGCGGACCCGGGGCGGGGAAGCCGCTCCTGGGACCTCGCAGGCTTCGGCGGCTGCCAGGGCCGGTGCCAACCGGCCTCAGG
>NZ_JBSGZD010000289.1:0-10092 GCF_053610825.1 Streptomyces sp. NPDC054863
CGACAAGGGGGCAGGCTCCCTGGTTCCGCGGGTGCGATGTTCCTAGCGTGGTCGGCACACGGACACCCCGTACCGACAGAGGAGCACTGCCCGATGGACAACACCATGGTCAAAGCGCTGCTGTGGATGCTGTTGGCGGCTGCCGTGGCCGCCAACGGCTTTCTCAGCTCCGAACTGGACGGCGTGCTCCAGGTCGTGCTCAGTGCGGTGGCGGGCGCCGTCGGCCTCGCGGCGATAGCCGGACTCGTCGCCGTCAGACGCTCCGCCTCCTGATCAGGCCGCCTGGGCCCGCAGCTCCGGCCGCAGCGGCCACGCCGGATCCACCGCCTCCTGCGAACCGTTGCGCGTGAACCACGCCTGCAGACCACGCGCCTGGGCCGCGTGCCACACCGCCTGGAGGGTGTGCAGCTCGGCGGGGGAGAGGCGTTCGAGACGGGACGCGAACCGCCTGCCCACGGCCCGTACCAGCTCCAGAGCAGCCGTCGCGTCCGCCGCCGCGTCGTGCGCCCCGTCCAGCTCCACGCCGTAGTGCGCGCACAGGTCGGTCAGGGTGCGGCGGCCCTTGCGGTACCGGTCCAGGTGCTTGTCCAGGACCCGCGGATCCAGTACGTACAGCGGCCTGGCCTCCAGATAGCGGGAGAGCGAGGACGCCCGGTGCCGCCTCAACTCCCGGTCCAGCATGGACAGATCGAACGGCGCGTTCATGATGACCAGTGGCCGGCCCGCCGCGCACTGCTCCGCCAGGGCCCGCGCGATCTCCTCCACCACGGGCGACGGCCACCGGCCGTTGCGCTGCAGGTGCTCGTCGGTCAGCCCGTGTATCTCGGTGGCCCCCGCAGGGACCGGGACACCCGGGTTGATCAGCCAGCGGGTGGCGCGAAACCGCGCTCCCGCCATGTCCTGGATCACCAGGGCCGCCGAAACTATCCGGTCGCCCTCCACGTCCACGCCCGTGGTTTCCGTGTCAAAGGCCGCCAGGGGCCCCTCGTACCAGCACGTCATGTCCCCACTCCTTCTGAGCTTCCGGCAGATGGCGTGCCTCACGGATGGCCCCGGTGCGCTTTTCTGCCCGAAGCGGTGATACCCGGGCCGTTTACGCCATAAGCCGTACGGAGACAACACAGGTGACGGGCCCGGAAGTTGACGGTCCGTGGACCCATCCCTGATCGGCACGGCCCGGAAGGCACACGTCAGCCATGGCGCTCACGCAGCCCGAACCGGGCGGGCTGCTGCCCGAGCGGATCTCCCCTCCGGAACATCCGCTGCGGGGCGCACTCGCCACCACCGCCTGCATGGAGACCCTCCAAGTGGGCTATCTGCACGCGGTCGCGGCAGCCGCCGGCTGTTCGCTCTCCCAGCCGTTTCCGGACAACGGGATCGACTGGCACGTCAGCCACGGGTCGCCCGTGCACACCATCGACGACGAAGTGACCATCAAGGTCCAGCTCAAGTGCACGTACCAGATCGCGCCGCGCCCGCCGGGCTCCGCCTTCTCCTTCACCCTCGACAACGAGCACCTGGTGAAGCTGGCGAGAAACCCCGTGTCGGTGCACAAGATCCTGGTCGTGATGCTGGTGCCGAGGAGCCGGGACGACTGGCTGCGGGCCGGGCACGACCGGCTCGACCTGCGGCACTGCTGCTACTGGACCAACCTGGCCGGACACCCGGTGACCGGCCGGAGCAGGACCAACGTGCGGGTCCCCACCTCGCGGATATTCGACGACCGAGCCCTCTGCGAGATCATGACCCGCGTCGGGGCGGGAGGAAAACCCTGATGCACCGGTACCGGCCGATCGACGATCCCGGACGAGAGCACCCGAGCGAAACCGCAGGCAGCTGGGACGGCGGCGGGCCCGAACCCGCCCAGGTCGACCCCGCAGTCCTCGGCGCCCTGCTCGCCCGGCACGGCTGGCAGCGGCGCGGGGGAGCCGCGGGACGTTACACACGCTGGACCCCGCCGGGTCCGGCGGGTGGCGGAACCAGCCTCCTCGTACCCGAATCGCGGGCCTTCCCCGACAGCGACGACCTGCTCGGAGAGGCACTGACCGCCCTGGAACGCTGCCCCGCGCCGTCCGCGCGCGAGGTGCTGGTGCAGCTCGCCGTGGACAGCGACGAGCTCCGCTGGTCGCGGGACGTACCGGAGGAAGTGCCGGGCGCCGCCGCCTGGCCCGCCCAGGAGAAGCTGCGCGGGGCCGCCCGGCAGATGCTGCTCGCCGGGGCCCTCGCCGCGCGCGGCCGGGCCGGGTACTACGGGTCACGGCACCGGCGGCAGGCGCAGACGGCGCTGGACGGTGTGCTGGTGGGAGCGGGGACGGGCGGGCGCACGCTCACCGCCTTCGTGCCGGTCGCCACCGGGCGCTCCACCGTCGTACGACTGCACCACGCGCTGCACGCGGCCCGCGAGGCCGTCGACTACCAGCGCGCGACCGGCGGCATGGAGGCCTTCGACGCGGCGGTGGTGGCCGGCGTCAGCCATGAACTGACCGAGTCCGTCGTCGCATTGGTGCAGGGCACCGAGGGTGCGCGGATCGCGCTGGCCTGGGCCCCGGGGGCCGGGGCGCCGCCCGGGTGCGCGGCGCGGCCGGAGGTCGTCGAGTTCTCATCGGGGGACCTGCCCGCGCTGCGCTCCGCGGGTGCCCGCTTCCGGCGCGACGAGCCGTCCGTACCGGTGCGGATCACGGGCGCTGTCGTACGGATGCGCAGGTCGGCGCCGCGCGGCGGGGGGACGGTACGGCTGCGGGTGCTGGCGGGTGCCGAGGTGCCGTACGTACGGACGGTGCTGGACGAGGAGGCGTACCGGATCGCCGGGCACGCGCACCTCGTCGGGCTGCCGGTCCAGGTCGGGGGGCGGCTGGAGAGCAGGGGCGGGTTCCGGCGGCTGACCGGGGCGTCGGGGATCGCTCCCGTCCAGGTGGACGAGGCGGAGCGGGACCGGCTGATGAAGGCACTGCACGAGAACCTGGACTTCTTCGAGGAGGCGTGCAGCGGGGAGGACTGAGGGGACGCGGCGGGGAGGATGGAGGGGACGCGGCGGGGAGCGCTCGGGGAGGAGCGCATAACCGTTTCGCGTGCGGGCCCGGTCGCTCGGTACGATTCGGGTGCGTGCCGCTTCCACAGGCACGCACCCCCCTCAGTCAGGAGAGACCGGTGTCAGATGTCCGTGTGTTCATCCAACGCGATTCCGAGCGGGAAGAGCGCGTGGTGACGACGGGCACTACGGCAGCCGAGCTCTTCGCCGGCGAGCGCTCGATCGTCGCCGCCCGGGTCGCGGGCGAGCTGAAGGACCTGTCCTACGAGGTCCAGGACGGCGAGGAGGTCGAGCCGGTCGAGATCACCTCCGAGGACGGCCTGGGCATCCTGCGGCACTCGACCGCGCACGTGATGGCGCAGGCGGTGCAGGAGCTGTTCCCGGAGGCCAAGCTGGGCATCGGCCCGCCGGTCAAGGACGGCTTCTACTACGACTTCGACGTCGAGAAGCCCTTCACCCCGGAGGACCTCAAGGCCGTCGAGAAGCAGATGCAGATCATCCAGAAGCGGGGACAGAAGTTCTCCCGCCGGGTGGTCACCGACGAGGCGGCGCGCGAAGAGCTGGCCGACGAGCCGTACAAGCTGGAACTCATCGGCCTCAAGGGTTCCGCTTCGAGTGACGACGGTGCGGACGTCGAGGTGGGCGGCGGCGAGCTGACCATCTACGACAACCTCGACGCGAAGACCGGCGAGGTGTGCTGGAGCGACCTCTGCCGGGGCCCGCACCTGCCCAGCACCCGTAACATCCCGGCCTTCAAGCTGATGCGGAACGCGGCTGCGTACTGGCGCGGCAGCGAGAAGAACCCGATGCTCCAGCGCATCTACGGCACCGCGTGGCCGTCGAAGGACGAGCTCAAGGCGCACCTGGAATTCCTCGCGGAGGCCGAGAAGCGGGACCACCGCAAGCTCGGCAACGAGCTGGATCTCTTCTCGATCCCGGAGCAGATCGGCTCCGGCCTCGCGGTCTTCCACCCCAAGGGCGGCGTCATCCGCCGGGTCATGGAGGACTACTCGCGCAAGCGCCACGAGGAGGAGGGGTACGAGTTCGTCTACACCCCGCACGCCACCAAGGGGAAGCTCTTCGAGCAGTCGGGGCACCTGGACTGGTACGCCGACGGCATGTACCCGCCCATGCAGCTCGACGAGGGCACGGACTACTACCTCAAGCCCATGAACTGCCCGATGCACAACCTGATCTTCGACGCTCGGGGGCGGTCCTACCGTGAACTGCCCCTGCGGCTCTTCGAGTTCGGCACCGTGTACCGGTACGAGAAGTCGGGCGTGGTGCACGGTCTGACCCGTGCCCGGGGCTTCACGCAGGACGACGCGCACATCTACTGCACCAAGGAGCAGATGGCGGAGGAGCTCGACAAGACGCTCACCTTCGTGCTGGGGCTGCTGCGCGACTACGGTCTGACCGACTTCTACCTGGAGCTCTCGACCAAGGACCCGGAGAAGTTCGTCGGCTCGGACGAGATCTGGGAAGAGGCGACCGCGACGCTTCAGCAGGTCGCGGAGAAGCAGGGGCTGCCGCTGGTTCCGGACCCGGGTGGAGCTGCCTTCTACGGGCCGAAGATCTCCGTGCAGTGCAAGGACGCGATCGGCCGAACCTGGCAGATGTCGACCGTGCAGCTCGACTTCAATCTCCCGGAGCGCTTCAACCTGGAGTACACCGGCCCGGACGGGACCAAGCAGCAGCCCGTCATGATCCACCGTGCGCTGTTCGGCTCGATCGAGCGGTTCTTCGCGGTGCTCCTGGAGCACTACGCGGGTGCGTTCCCGGCGTGGCTGGCGCCCGTCCAGGCGGTCGGCATCCCGATCGGCGACTCGCACATTCCCTACCTCCAGGAGTTCGCCGCCGAGGCGAAGAAGAAGGGGCTGCGGGTCGAGGTGGACGCGTCGTCCGACCGGATGCAGAAGAAGATCCGCAACCAGCAGAAGCAGAAGGTCCCGTTCATGATCATCGTCGGTGACGAGGACATGGCCGCGGGTACGGTCTCCTTCCGCTACCGCGACGGGTCGCAGGAGAACGGCATCGCGCGCGACGAGGCGATCGCCAAGCTCGTCGACGTGGTGGAGCGCCGCGTACAGGTCTAGCACCTGGTGCGGTCGAGGGAGGGCGGTTCCGTTCAAGGAGCCGCCCTCCCTGCTGTTCTCCCAGCTCGTCCGCCTATGCTTTCCGCATGACGACAGAGCCGGAGCAGCAGAGTGGACCGGTGGGTGAGCCTGACGGGTTCGGGCGGCTGTGGACGCCCCACCGGATCGCGTACATCCAGGGTGAGAACAAGCCGACAGGACCCGGGTCCGAGGACGGCTGCCCCTTCTGCGTGGCTCCCGCGCACAGTGACGAGGAGTCGCTGATCGTCGCGCGCGGTACGAGCGTCTTCGCGATCATGAATCTGTACCCCTACAACGGCGGCCACATGATGGTCATGCCGTACCGGCACATCGCCGACTACACCGAGCTCGACGACGCCGAGACCGCCGAGCTGGCGCTCTTCACCAAGAAGGCGATGACGGCGCTGCGCAAGGCGTCCGGGGCACACGGATTCAATCTCGGCATGAACCAGGGCTCGGCCGCCGGTGCCGGCATCGCCGCGCACCTGCACCAGCACGTGGTGCCCCGCTGGGGCGGGGACACCAACTTCATGCCGGTCGTCGGGCACACCAAGGTGCTGCCGCAACTGCTCGCGGACACGCGGAAGATGCTCGCCGACGTGTGGCCCGAGCAGCCTTAGGACGTACTCACGCGTTGTAGACGTCGGTGCGCGGTGACGGGTCCTGGATCATGCCGCTGAGCATCGTCGAGCGGCCCTTGAAGCGCTCGGTGTCGACCCCGTGGTCCTCCAGGACCTTGATGGCCGCGGTGTGCACCACGCGTAGTACGGGTGTCGCCGCGCGCATCGCGTCGTCGGCCATGAAGCGGTGCCGCCAGGGCGTCTGCGCCCAGACGTGCCGCAGGCCGAACGGCTCGGGCAGCGAGAGCTTGCCGCCGAAGTAGTCCAGGACGTTCGGGAACCAGGTGAGCGGGGCGCGGACGCTGAGCCGGACCACCTCGTTGACGTCGATCAGCGGGAGCTGCCGGCTCTTGGTCTCCCAGAACTTCACCGTCTTGTTGACCGTGACGGTCTTCGGCGAGGGTTTGGCGCCGAACAGGGGGTGCACCGGGCCGAGTGCGTGACCGGTGACCTCGATGCGCAGGGTCTCGTGCAGGACGGTCACCGAGATGAGCATGGTGATGACCAACTGGCCGTCCCAGAGGGTGAACTGGCAGCCCAGGTAGTGCCGGTTGCCGGCGCCGAACTGCTGCTCGTTGCAGATGCGCTGTATCTCGTGGTTCTTGATCTGGTACTGCTCGACGTCCTGGCCCTCGGGGCGGCTGACCTCGCCCGCGCTCTCGCCGACCGAGGAGACGATCCAGTGCTTGACGGAGGGTGTCGGGAAGCCGCCGGTGTGCAGGGGGCCGCGCTCCAGCATGCGGAGCTGGTCGTGGATGGCCCGCACGACGTCCCAGCTGCGGAAGCCGTGGATCTCCTTGGCGGGGTCGGCACGGTCGAGCTGCTCGGCGAGCTGCCAGCTGCCCCAGCGGGTGCCCATGCCGAGAATGCCCTTGGAGCCCGCGTAGAAGACCGAGTTGGACTGCTGCTCGGCGGTGAGGCGGGCGAGGCCCTGGCGGAGGTTCTCCGCGTGGATCTCGCCCGGGCTCTTGGGGACGGCCTCGGGGATCTTGGCACCGATGCCGCCGCCGGAGAGGAGCGCGGACCAGCGCTCGCGCAGGTCCCGGGCGGTGGACTCGCAGATCTGCTTGGCCCAGAGCCAGCCGATGACGGGAGCCACCACCATGGCCCGCAGGTAGATGCCGAGGATGCCGTCGAAGGGGAGCTTGATCAGGAAGATCACGGCAAGTCCGCCGACGGCGATCAGCAGGGCCGTGCCGAGGGCGCCCGCCCGTTTGTCCTTGGCGCCCGTGATGGTGCGGCGCAGTTGGAAGACGGCGAGCCAGAGCAGCAGTCCCGGCAGGAAGAGCAGCCCGAAGACGGCTATGGCGATCGTGAGTTTCGTGTCGCGGGCCTTGCGGATGTTGGTGGCGGCGAGGCAGTGCTCGACGATGGTCTGCGGTTCGGTGCCGAAGGACTGGATGAGGGCCTTGCGGGCGCCGCCGAGCATGCGGACCTGGACGGCGCGCGAGAAGGCCTCGCCGAGGTTCGGCTCGAAGAGGGAGAGCTTGCCCTTCTTCACGTCGGACTTGTGCCACTCGCTGTTCGCGTCGAGGAGCGTCGTCACCGGGGTGTCGCGGTACGCCGCCGAGGCGAGTGCGTGCGTGGCCGCGGTCTGTCCTGCCGAGCCCTGGAGCGGTACCTGTGCCCCGGGTGAGAAGTCGAATCCCGAGTCCGCCACTACCGCCCCCATCGACCGTCGCCGTACGACACTGCCCGGCGCCACCGCTTGGTGCGGGCGGCGCTTCCTGCACTGCGGCCTGTTCCCAACTGCCGCGCCCCGCACACCTTCTGAGCTGGGATCACAGGGTATCGAGGCGAGGAGGGGTTCGTGGACCTGTTCGCCATGGGAGCGCGGAATGCCGCCCACCGCAAGTGAATTGGGCGGACATGGGGTGGGAGGCATCACCGCAAATCGGTCAACTAGCTGCCATTTTGCTCCTGTTCGCGGAATTTGCCTGCGACCTGGGGTGGCATCGGCTCGTGTCGCGCGTACGTACGGCTGAACCGGCCGGTGCCGTGCGAGACGGAGCGGAGGTCGACGGCGTACCGGCCGATCTCGACCTCGGGGACCTCGGCGCGGACCAGGGTGCGGCCGTGCCCCGCCTGCTCGGTGCCGACGACCCGGCCGCGCCGGCCCGACAGGTCGCTCATGACGGGGCCGACGTAGTGGTCGGGGACCAGGACGGTGACCTGGGCGACCGGCTCCAGGAGGTCGATCCGGGCGTCGGCGGCGGCCTCCCGCAGAGCCAGCGCCCCGGCGGTCTGGAACGCCGCGTCGGAGGAGTCCACCGAGTGTGCCTTCCCGTCCCGCAGTGTGATGCGTACGTCGACGAGCGGATACCCGGTGGCCAGACCGCGGGCCGCCTGGGCGCGTACCCCCTTCTCGACGGACGGGATGAACTGGCGTGGCACCGCCCCGCCGACCACCTTGTCCACGAACTCGATGCCCGTGCCCGGTGGCAGCGGCTCCACGTCGATCTCGCAGATGGCGTACTGGCCGTGGCCGCCGGACTGTTTGACGTGCCGGCCGCGCCCCGAGGTCTTCTCGCCGAAGGTCTCGCGCAGCGACACCTTGTGGGCGACGGCGTCGACCCTGACCCCGTACCGTGCGCGCAGCCGTTCCAGGGCGACGTCGCGGTGCGCCTCGCCGAGGCACCACAGGACGAGCTGGCGGGTGGCCTGGTTCTGCTCCAGGCGCATGGTGGGGTCCTCTGCGACGAGCCGGGCGAGGCCCTGCGAGAGCTTGTCCTCGTCGGCCTTGCTGTGCGCCTGGATGGCGAGGGGGAGGAGGGGGTCGGGCATCGTCCACGGCTCGACGAGCAGCGGATCGTCCTTGGAGGAGAGGGTGTCGCCGGTCTCGGCCCGGGTGAGTTTGGCCACGCAGGCGAGGTCGCCCGCGATGCAGTGGGAGAGGGTGCGCTGCTGTTTGCCGAAGGGCGAGGAGAGGGCGCCGATCCGCTCGTCGACGTCGTGGTCCGCGTGGCCCCGGTCCGCCAGGCCGTGCCCGGAGACGTGGACGGTCTCGTCGGGGCGCAGCGTGCCGGAGAAGACGCGTACGAGGGAGATCCGGCCGACGTACGGGTCGGAGGCGGTCTTGACGACCTCGGCGACGAGCGGGCCCGCCGGGTCGCAGGTCAGCGGGGGAGCGGGACGGCCCTGCGGGGTGGTGACGGCGGGGAGTTCGCGCTCGGCGGGGGTCGGGAAGCCGCCGGTGATCAGCTCCAGGACCTCGACCGTGCCGAGGCCCTGGCGGCTGCCCTCGGGGGCGGGCGCGGCGGCGAGCACGGGGTGGAACGTGCCGCGGGCGACGGCCCGTTCGAGGTCGCCGACGAGGGTCTTGAGGTCGATGTCCTCGCCGTCGAGGTAGCGGTCCATCAGGGACTCGTCCTCGCTCTCGGCGATGATCCCCTCGATGAGCCGGGCCCGGGCGGCCTCGATGCGCGGGAGCTGGGTGGGGTCGGGGGAGAGCTCCTTGCGCTCGCCGGACGAGTAGTCGTAGATCTGCTGCGAGAGCAGGCCGAGGAGGCCTGCGACCGGGGCGTGTCCGTCGGCGCCGTGGTCGCCGTACAGCGGGAGGTAGAGCGGGAGCACGGCGTCCGGGTCGTCGCCGCCGAAGGCGTCCGCGCAGAAGTCGGTCATGGACTCGAAGTTGGCGCGGGCCGCCTCCAGGTGGGTGACCACGATGGCGCGCGGCATGGAGACGGCGGCGCACTCCTCCCAGACCATGCGGGTGGCGCCGTCGACGCCGTCGGAGGCCGAGACGACGAAGAGGGCCGCGTCCGCCGCCCGCAGACCGGCCCGCAGCTCCCCGACGAAGTCGGCGTATCCGGGGGTGTCCAGCAGGTTGATCTTGATGCCGTCCCATTCGACGGGGACGAGGGAGAGCTGTACGGAGCGTTGCTGGCGGTGCTCGATGTCGTCGTGGTCGGAGACGGTGGTGCCGTCCTCGACGCGGCCCGCCCGGTTCACCGCCCCCGCGGCGAGCGCGAGGGCTTCCACCAGTGTGGTCTTGCCCGATCCGCTGTGGCCGACCAGCACCACGTTCCGTACGGATGCGGGGTGGTCGGCCCCTGGAGCCCTGCCGGCGGCTCCGGGGTGTGCGCTCGAATTGGTCTTGTCGCCCATGGTTTCCGGCCTCCCGAGGAAATGTGCACGGTGAGGAGAAGGGGCGCGGACATGAGGAGCCGCAGCGGCGTGGCGGCACCGATGACGCCCGCGGTCATTCGAGCTTTCCACTCGGGTCACTGCGCGTCCATACCCCGGTCCGCCGTGTGTGCGGTGCCCCATGGTGTGCGGGGCCCGTGGGTGGCTACCGGGGGCGCTGCCCCCGGGCCCACGCTCCTCC
>NZ_JBSGZD010000290.1:0-10064 GCF_053610825.1 Streptomyces sp. NPDC054863
GTCTGTTGACTCGGGGGCAGCGGCTTTTTTGCGTTTATGGTCGAGTCATGCGCTACGAACTGGTGATCTTCGACAACGACGGCGTCCTGGTGGACAGCGAGCCGATCTCCAACACGATTCTCTCGGGGTACCTGACCGAGCTAGGGCACCCCACGACGTACGACGAGTCCCTGCGGGACTACATGGGGGCCGCCGTGCACCGCGTGCACGACCTCATCAGAGAGCGGACCGGACAGGAACTTCCGGCGGACTTCGAGCAGACGTTGCACCAGAGAATCGTGGCCGGCTTCGAGCGGGAGCTTCAGCCCGTGCAGGGAGTGGAAGACGTGCTGGCCAACCTGGTCGCCGACGGGGTTCCGTACTGTGTGGCCTCCTCGGGGAGTCACGACCGGATCAGGGCCGGGCACCTGCGGACCGGGCTCGACGAGTGGTTCGAGGAGGAGTGGCTGTTCAGCTCCGAGGACGTCGGCAAGGGGAAGCCTGCGCCGGACCTGTTCCTGCACGCCGCCGAGCGGATGGGGGTGGCGCCCGAGCGGTGTGTGGTGGTGGAGGACAGTCCGCTCGGGGTGGCGGCGGCACGGGCTGCCGGGATGGACGTGTACGGGTTCACCGCGATGACGCCCCCCGAGCGGTTGGATGGAGCCAATGGTTACTTCTCGGACATGAAGGAACTGCTCGGGCTGCTCGACTGAGAGCGGGATGGGGTCGGCCCGGATTGGGTGTGTGATCCATCTACCCATGGGTAGCCCGGGGTCGTACGCTCACCGGTCATGACAGATGCGCGCCTGCGGCACGGCAGGGCTTCCTTGGCGTTGAGCTTCTTCGCGCAGGGCCTGGCCTTTGCGATCCTCGTGACCCGAATACCGGCGCTGCAGAAGCAGTACGGGATGTCGGACGCGGTGCTTCCGATCTTCCTGGCCGCGGTGCCGATCCTGGCCGGGGCAGGGAGCTTCGCCGCCGAGGCGCTGGCGAAACGGGCCGGGCCGGCGCGGGTGCTGCGGTGGTCCCAGCCGGTCGTGCTGCTTGCCCTCCTCGGAGTGGGGGCGGGCCGCGAGATGTGGCACGTGGCGCTGGCGCTCGGGGTGTTCGGGCTCGCGGTGGGCATGCTGGACGCCTCGATGAACATGCTCGGGGTGAGCCTTCAGCGGGCGTACGGGCGCAGCATCATGCTCGGTTTCCACGCGGCATACAGCCTCGGCGGGATCGCCGGGGCCTCGTTGGCCTGGGTGGGGGCGCACGGGGGGCTGTCGCTGTTGGTGTCGTACCTGCCGGTGGTGTGCACGCTGGTGCCCGTGGTGCTGGTGGGGAGCCGGTGGTACGTGGATGCGGTGGCGGGGGAGGAGCAGGGGGCTGATTCGGTCGGTGTGAAGGGGGCGGCGGGGGGCTTCTCGTTCAGGCTGATGCTGCCGCTGTGCATGGTGATGGCTTTTGCGTACATCGGGGACTCGACGGTTTCGAACTGGAGCGCCAAGTACCTTCAGGACGTGTTGGGTTCGTCGGAGGCGCTGGCGACCGTTCCGTACAACGTCTACATGGTGACGACGTTGCTCGGGCGGGCCGTGGGGGACTTCGGGGTGCGGCGGTTCGGGGCGGTGACGGTGGTGCGGGGTGGGGCTGTGGTGGCTGCCGTGGGGTTTGCGGTGGTGGCGGCGGCTTCCGGGGCGTGGATGGGGATGGCTGGATTCACGCTGCTGGGGTTCGGGTTGTGCGTGATCGTGCCGCAGACCTTCGCGGCGGCGGGGCGGATGTTCCCGGGACACAGTGATGTGGCGGTGGCCCGGTTGAACGTCTTCAACTATGTGGGGTTCCTGGTCGGATCGCCGTTGGTGGGGGCGATCGGGGATGCGTGGAACTACCGGGGGGCGATGCTCGTGCCGATGGTTCTGGTGCTCGTCACGCTGGTGTACGCCCGCTCGTTCGAGGCCGAGGGCGACCGATACGGTGGCGGGCATGAGCGGCCGCGCACTGTTGATGTGGGATGACGCCGTCACGGCGTACAACTTCGGGAAGAACCATCCGATGGATCCGGTCAGGCTTGCACTGACCATGGGGTTGGTGCGGGCCTACGGGCTCGACGGGGCGGTCGAGGTGGTGGCCGCGCCGGCGGCGGGGGACTCCACGTTGCGGCTGGTGCATCGGGAGGACTACGTCGCGGCGGTGCGGGCGGCTTCGAGGTCGCCGCGGGACGCGGATCCCGGGTACGGGCTGGGGACCGACGACGATCCCGCTTTCGTGGGGATGCACGAGGCCGCCGCGCTGATCGCAGGGCAGTCGGTGGGGGCCGCGGAGGCGGTGTGGCGGGGGGCCGCGTCGCACGCGGTGAACTTCGCGGGCGGGCTGCACCATGCGATGCCGGGGGCGGCGGCGGGCTTCTGCGTGTACAACGACGCGTCGCTGGCGATCGCGAGGCTGCTGGAGATGGGCGTCGAGCGGGTCGCCTACGTGGATGTGGATGTGCATCACGGGGATGGTGTGCAGGCGGCCTTCTGGGACGATCCGCGGGTGCTGACGATCTCCTTGCACGAGCACCCGAGGCTGTTGTTTCCGGGTACGGGATGGCCCGAGGAGACCGGCGGCGAGGGGGCCGGGGCGGGGAGCGCCGTGAACGTGGCGCTGCCGGCGGGGACGGGGGACGCGGGGTGGCTGCGGGCCTTTCACGCGGTGGTGCCGGAGTTGTTGGCTGATTTCCGGCCACAGGTGCTGGTGTCGCAGCACGGGGCCGATACGCACTTTGAGGATCCGCTGGCGCATCTGGCGGTGTCGCTGGATGCGCAGCGGGCGGTGCAGGCGGCTTGTCATGAGCTGGCGCACGAGTACGTGGAGGGGGCGCGGTGGGTCGCCCTCGGGGGCGGGGGATACGCGGTGGTGGACGTGGTGCCGCGGTCGTGGACGCATCTGGTGGGGATCGCGGCGCATCGGCCGGTGGATCCGGAGTCGGTGATTCCTGCTGGGTGGAAGGAGCAGGTGTTCGCGCTGACGCGGGAGTTGGGGCCGGGGCGGATGACGGACGGGCGGACGGTGGCCTGGCGGGGGTGGGACGAGGGGTACGACCCGGCGGATCGGGTGGATCAGGCGGTGGTGGCGGCTCGTAGGGCGGTGTTTCCGCTGCGGGGGTTGTTGGCGTAGGGGGCTGCCCGCTCTTCCTCACTGCTGCGGGTATGCGGCGGAGCGGGTGGGCTCAGCAGGACCCCTTGCTCCTGGTTCGGCCTGTCGGCGGGGCGGGGGTGGGGTGGGCCGGTCGCGGAGGGGGTGAGCTCTGGGTGGGGCCGCCCCCTTGCCCACCCGCCCCCCCAAGCTCTCAGCTTCGTTCGAGCAGGGGGGACCCCCGCCAAGCTCTTAAGGAGCAGGGGAGACCCCACTGCCCCCGGGGGCGGCCCCGCTGCCCAAGAGGGCTCGGGGGGGCGAGGAGGCCGTGGATCGGGGCCGGGGCTGGGGGCTTGGAGGCTGGGGGTTAGGCCAAGGGTGTGGGTGGGGTGGGGTTTTGGGGACAGGGGGTGGGGAGTTCGGGAGCATGGCGGGGTGTTGAGGAGTGGGGCGCTCAGGGCGCATTTGGTGCAGGCCGGGTTGGCGGGGGTCGTCGCTACTTCGCGGGAGGTGAGTCTGCGGAGCTACCGGGCGTTCGGGGCGGGGGATCCGCGGGTGTTGCTGGGGCTGGAGCCCGAAGGGGGTTGGGGGGAGGGGGAGTTGCTGGAACTGATGGCCGAGCGGTGCGGGGTGTCGGCGGATCCTGGCTATCGGGTGGGGCCCGATGTCATTGATCCGGAACGGACGTTGGCGGCGCTCGACGCTTTTGCGGAGCGGGTGGGGGAGGCGGCCGGGAAGGGGCTTCCGGTGCTGTTCGGGACCGGGCATCCGCACCGGCTGATGGGTTTCTACGGCGAGTTGGCAGACGCTTTGTCGGCGGCGGGGTGTGAAGTGCTCACCCCCGCGCAGGGGCAGCGTGTCGACATAACGACCCGGTTCGGCGTACGTACGTACAACCTTGACTACGTACGAGGAGTCGCGCTGGTGCGTGAACCCGGCGCGCGGGGGAGCGGGAGTGGCACCGGCGTGCACTCCCATTCCCCGCTCCCGGTTCGGGTGGTTCTGGAGGCTGCGGCAGAGGGCGGAGGGCCACTTCCGGGGCTGGTGGTGGGAGATCACGGATGGGTCTGCGGTGCAGGTCAGCTGGGGTTCGAGGCGATTGGTCTGGCGGATGTCGACGACCCCGCGCTGTTCGTCGGACAGGAGGAGGGGCGGGTGTCCGTGGTCGTTCCACTTGATGACGGTGTGCGGTCTGATTACTACCGACCGCTTACTCGCTATGTACTCAATCGAGCGTGTCTGTCACGGTAGCGGGCCGATCGCATCTCCTCTTCCCCACTCGCATCACACGCCCCTAGTCTGGGGAGTGAGCGCACAGCGACGAAGAGTCACCGGAAGGGGAAGCCGGTGCGCGTCATGTGCGGAAGGTACAGGTGGGTCATGACTGCTTCAGGCGAGAGGCCTCTCAACGAGGTCAAGTTTCTGACCGTGGCGGAAGTCGCCTCGGTGATGCGAGTGTCGAAGATGACCGTGTACCGCTTGGTGCACAGCGGTCATCTGCCGGCGATCCGGGTGGGCAGGTCCTTCCGGGTCCCGGAGCAAGCGGTTCACGAGTACCTCCGTGAGTCCTTCGTGGGGGTGGAGACGGCCTAGATTCACCTCGGATTACGTCACTCACTCGGTGGCGGGTTAGGCTAGGCCCTTGCTAGGTCGTGTGGGCCCAGACGCCCCGCACCGATCTCCGCTGACGCGGAGGTGTTCCGAGTAGTGAGCGAGGGTAGTCGTGGGCTCTGTTATCAAGAAGCGGCGTAAGCGGATGGCTAAGAAGAAGCACCGCAAGCTGCTGAAGCGCACTCGCGTTCAGCGTCGCAACAAGAAGTAAGCGACAGCTGTACGCAGTACAGAACAAAGCGGTCCCTCTGCCAGTGATGGCAGAGGGACCGCTTTGCGTTGCGGTCTCCGAGCGTGCTGTGGCCGAGTGTGCTGTGCGGGTCATCACAGCGCAACATCCAAGCGCTACGGTGGGCCTCAGGGGCCCCGGGGAGCCCGGGGAGACCGAGGGAAGGCGCTGATCTTGGGCAAGGTCGTGCTCGTCACAGGTGTGGCCCGGCAGCTGGGGGGCCGCTTCGTGCGGCGTGTGCAGCGGGACCCCGAGGTGGAACGGGTGATCGGGGTCGATGCGGTTTTGCCCGAGCACCATCTCGGCGGTGCGGATTTCGTACGGGCGGACATCCGGCAGCCCGCGATCGCACGGGTTCTCGCCGAGTATGGGGTCGACACGGTCGTCCACATGGACGTGACCGGGACCCCGCTGGGCGGTGGCGGCGGCCGGACCACGGTCAAGGAGACCAACGTCATCGGCACCATGCAGCTGCTCGGCGCCTGCCAGAAGTCGCGGGACGTGCAGCGCCTGGTCGTGAAGTCCAGTACGAGCGTGTACGGGTCCGCGCCGCGCGATCCGGCCGTCTTCACCGAGACGACGTCCCCGAAGGCGCTGCCCAGCGGCGGCTTCGCGAAGGACGCGGTCGAGGTCGAGGGGTATGTGCGGGGCTTCGCGCGGCGGCGGCCCGACGTGGCGGTGTGCGTGCTGCGGTTCGCGAACATCCTGGGGCCGTGCGCGGACTCCCCGCTCGCCGACTACTTCTCGCTGCCCGCGCTGCCGACGGTGCTCGGGTACGACCCGAGGCTCCAGTTCGTGCACGAGGACGACGTGGTGGAGGTGCTGAGGATCGCCGCGCACGAGCCCCGGCGCGCCACGCTGAACAGCGGGACCTTCAACATCGCGGGCGACGGAGTGCTGCTGCTTTCGCAGTGTGCGCGCAGGCTGGGGCGGCCGACGGTGCCGTTCCTGCTGCCCGCCGTACGGTGGGTGGGGTCGGCGCTGCGGACGGTGGGGATGAGCGACTTCTCGCCCGAGCAGATCAGGCTGCTGACGCACGGGCGGGTGGTGCGGACCGTGCAGATGCGCGAGACGCTCGGCTTCGAACCCAAGTACACGACCGTGGAGACCTTCGCGGACTTCGCGCGCAGCCGGGGCGGCGGGTTGCTGCCGCCGGAGGTGCTGGCGTCCGCGGTGGACCGGGCCGCCGCCTTCGTCCGCCGGAACAGTCAGGACGGTCAGGACGGTCGGGACGGTCAGGATGGTCAGCCCGGTCAGGATGGTCAGCCCGGCCAGGACCGTACGGAATCCAAGGAGCGCATCTGACATGGCCGATGCCAAGGTCATCCCCTTCGGCGACGAGCCGCGGTCGCGGCGGGGCACGGGGGCCGCGCGCCCGGCCCCGGGGAAGCGTGGCGCCGGCGGCCGGAAGGGCGGTTCCGCGGCGGCCGGCGGGGGCGCGCTCACGCCCGTACCGGAACAGCAGGGGACGTCTCCAGAGGCCCCTGAGGCGCCCGGGGTCCCTGCGCCGGTTCCCGAGGAGCCCGTCGAGCAGGGTGGCGGCTGGGAGCGGCGGATCGCGGGCGGTCTCGCCTTCCTGCGGCGGCGGATCACCGGGGACTACGAGGTCGACGAGTTCGGGTACGACAAGGAGCTCACCGACCAGGTCCTGATGTCGATGGTCCGGCCGTTCTACGAGAAGTACTTCCGGGTGGAGGTGAAGGGCATCGAGAACGTCCCCGCCGAGGGCGGGGCGCTGATCGTCGCCAACCACTCGGGGACGCTGCCGCTGGACGGGCTGATGCTCCAGGCGGCGGTGCACGACGAGCATCCGGCGGGGCGGCACCTGCGGCTGCTGGCCGCCGACCTGGTCTTCATGCTGCCGGTGGTGAACGAGCTGGCGCGCAAGGCCGGGCACACGCTCGCGTGCGCCGAGGACGCGCAGGCGCTGCTGGAGCGCGGGGAACTGGTCGGGGTGATGCCCGAGGGGTTCAAGGGGATCGGGAAGCCGTTCAGCGACCGCTACAAGCTGCAGCGGTTCGGGCGGGGCGGTTTCGTGTCGACCGCGATGCGGGCGGGGGCGCCGATCGTGCCGTGCTCGATCGTGGGCGCGGAGGAGATCTACCCGATGATCGGGAACGCGAAGACGCTGGCCCGGGTGCTGGGCTTTCCGTACTTCCCGATCACACCGACGTTCCCCTTGCTGGGGCCGTTGGGGGCGGTGCCGCTGCCGACGAAGTGGACGATCCAGTTCGGCGAACCGATCGAGACCAAGGGGTACTCGGCGGAGGCCGCGGAGGACCCGATGCTGATGTTCAACCTGACGGACCAGGTGCGCGAGCAGATCCAGCACACGCTCTACAAGTTGCTGGTGCAGCGGCGGTCGGTGTTCTTCTGACGCGGCGTCCCGGGCTGCTGGGGTCGGCTGCCGGAGTCCGCGAAGCGGTGTGCGGCAGCCGGCGGAGGGGCCGAGTTGCTGGTGCAGCGGCGGTCGGTGTTCTTCTCGTACGAAGAGGGTGAACCGGCCGCCGCTGCGGGGCAGTTACTGCTTGCCGAGGTCCTCGCCGTCGATGCCCAGGCCCGGGAGTACGTCCGGGAGGATGGGCGGGATCGTGACGTCGGGGACGGTCGGGTTCTTGCCGGGGGTGCCCGGCTTGCCGGGTGCGGCGGGCGGGGCGGGCTTGCCGGACGGGGGGTCCAGCAGGTCGCCCGCGCCGCCGATCAGGCCTTCGGACGGCTTGCCGTCGGAGGTCGCGGGCGGTGGACTGCCCGGTCGGCCCTGATGGGGGCTGCCGGGGGTGGAGCCGGGGGCGGCGGGGCGCGTCCCGTCCTGCGGGTGGGGGGTGCCGGGGCGGTCCTTGTGGGTGCCCGGGGCAGCCGGCTTCTGGTCCGACTGCGGGTGCTTGGGCAGCAGTGACCGCAGCGGTCCGACCTCCTGGTCTATGGCGTCGAACACCGAGTTCACCTGCGAGCCCACGTCACCCAGTTGGGCGGGCAGCAGGCCGCGCAGACTGCTCCAGCTGTCGCGGTGGGACTGGGCGAACGCGTTCAGGGCCTCGATGGGGCCGATGTTCCCGTCTCTCTCGTACGCCTCGTGGAGGAGCCGGTGGCCCTCGCCCACGTCGTGCTTCATCCCGGTCAACGTGCGTCGGACTTCGCCCAGTTGCTCGTGGTCGAGGTCGGCCGCTCTGCCCCGCTCCATGAGGCGTCGGGCCTCCTGGAGTCTGGTGGACGCCTGGTCGAGGTAGATCTGACCCCGGTCGGACTCGTCGTCCGCCATGGTGAGTTTCAGATCCTCCATGCCGCGCTTGAGCCCGTACAGCGAATCACCGGGGAGGGCGTTGGAGCTGGCGGCGGCTACGCCGCCGAAGGCTCCGCCGACCACACCCACGGTGAGTCCGCCCGCCGCCAGGCCTTTCGACCAGCGGGAGCGGGGGCGCAATTTGCGGAGGGCGGTCGCCCGGTGGGCGCCCCGCCCCGTGCGCTGTTCGGGCACTTGCGGGCCTGTGGGGCCCGCCGCGGTGCCTTCCAGCATCATGGCTTCCATGGCGGCAACGAGCTGGGCTCGTTGCACCACTTTGACCTCGGGGTCCATTTCCGGTGCGGGCAGGCCGCCCAGACCTGTGACCAGGGACAGCAGTGCTCCCTGGTCGGCAGGCCTTTCGGCTGCTCCGGCCGTACCTTCGGGCTGTTCGGCCGCCGTGCCCTGGAGATCCTGGTCCTCCAGGGCCTGGGCGAAGGCGTTGGCCCGCCGGTGCGCCGATACATTTGCGATCACTGGCGGCACCTCCTCTCGTCATGACGATCGACTCCCCGGGTGGTCCGGAAGGTTGCACGCCATGAGTGCGTCCACACGATTGGGCGAGTGGCTGCGGGCATGGCGTGACCGCAGGGAGCCTGCATTCCGCACAACGAGCCTCCGGGCACTTGGGTTACGGACGAAAGATGATCCGACTGCCAGTTGTGCAGGATTGCGCGCGAACTTCGACGCCCGGTGATCGAACGATCACCAGGCGTCGTCGGGAGATGTTGCTAGCGGGCGTCGTCGGGGAGCAGCCGGGCCAGGGTGCGGACGGCCCGGTACTGGAGGGTCTTGATCGCACCCTCGTTCTTGCCCATGACACGGGCGGTCTCGGCGACCGAGAGCCCTTGCAGGAACCGGAGTGTGACGCACTCCTGCTGCTGCGGATTGAGCTTTCGCACGGCTTCCAGGAGGGCCGCGTTGGAGAGTGACTCCAGGACGGAGTCCTCCGGACTTCGCTCGACTTCATTGGCGTCGAGCATTTCGCCCGTGGTCACTTCGAGCCTGAACCTGCTCGATTTGAAGTGGTCCGCGACCAGGTTCCGGGCGATGGTGACCAGCCAGGCGCCGAAGTCACGGCCCTGCCAGGTGAAGGTGGAGATCCTCCGCAGGGCGCGCAGGAATGTCTCGCTGGTCAGGTCTTCTGCCGTCGCCTTTCCGCCGACGCGGTAGTAGATGTAGCGGTAGACCGTGTCGCTGTACTGGTCGTAGAGGCGGCCGAAGGCCTCGGCCTCGCCACCCTGCGCCCGCTCGACGAGGTCCATCATGCGCGCGCTGTCGCTGTCGGCGGTGGGCCGACGGACGGTGGACGTGCCGGTGCCCGAACTGGCGGCGCCGCGGCTGCGTCTGCCGACGGCGGCACCGCCGTCGGCAAGGGCGTAGCAGGGGCCTACAGCTACAGGGGTGGCAAAGGCGGGGACGGCGTACGCGGTGGGGACGAAGCCGCGCAGTCGGTCGATGACCGTTGCGCGCAGCGTAGCCAGGCCCGAGGCGTCAACCCCGACGTGTGGGTACACGGGACTCCCAGAGGCAGAGCTTCCATCACGTGCAGTGCCGGACTGTTCACTCGTGATGCTGATGAATGGGTTCCGGAATGCGTCTGAGGAGAATAACGCTTCGTACAGGCAGCGCTACACCCAGTTGCTCAAATCACCGTTTCCGTCTCTTCTGTAGCGTCTAAGTGACGGATCAAGTAGCAGATAGTGAGCACTTCTTGATCGGATCGAGTCGTGATCTGTCTGAATGCGGGATCTGTTGTGGCCGAGTGCAGACAGGACGACTGGCCGGGGCATGCGGCGGGTAAGACCCGGGGAATGCCCGCCGTACGGGAAAGGGCCGGGCGCGCCCCCTCAAGTGGGG
>NZ_JBSGZD010000291.1:0-10053 GCF_053610825.1 Streptomyces sp. NPDC054863
GTACGACGTCGTACGACCGCACGGCGCCGTACGACGTCGTACGCGGCCCTGTACGGCGGCTACGCCCAGGTGATGAGCCGCTTCGGGTGCTCCAGGATCGCCGCCGTGTCGGCAAGCACCCTGGAGCCGAGCTCGCCGTCGACCACCCGGTGGTCGAAGGACAACGCCAGGGTGGTGACCTGACGTGCCTTGACCTTGCCCTTGTGGACCCAGGGCTGGAGCTTGATCGCACCGACCGCGAGGATCGCGGACTCGCCCGGGTTGAGGATCGGCGTGCCGGTGTCGACGCCGAAGACACCGACGTTGGTGATGGTCACCGTGCCGCCCTGCATGGCCGCCGGGGACGTCTTGCCCTCACGGGCGGTAGCCACCAAGTCACCCAGGGCGGACGCCAGTTCGGGCAGGGTTTTGGCGTCGGCGTCCTTGATGTTCGGGACGATCAGCCCGCGCGGGGTGGCCGCGGCGATGCCCAGGTTCACGTAGCTCTTCTGCACGATCTCCTGGTTCGCCTCGTCCCACGTGGCATTGACGCCCGGGTTGCGCCTGATGGCGACGAGGAGGGCCTTGGCGATGAGCAGGAGCGGGTTGACCCGCAGGCCCGCCATCTCCTTGTCGCCCTTGAGCTCCTCCACGAGCTTCATCGTGCGCGTCACGTCGAGCGTGATGAACTCGGTGACGTGCGGGGCGGTGAACGCGCTGTTCACCATCGCCGCGGCGATCGCCTTGCGCACTCCCTTGATCGGAACGCGTGTTTCACGTGCGGTGGCCGTCCCACCTGCGGCGACCGTTTCCCGTACGGCATCCTCCCGGGGGGTGACCCCCGGACCCCCGACCGTTTCACGTGAAACATCGGCGGCCGACGGCTGCGTCGCGGGCGTTGCCGCCGCGTGCACGTCCTCGCGGGTGACGACCCCGCCGGGACCGGTCGGGACGACCGTCGCCAGGTCGATGCCGAGGTCCTTGGCCAGCTTGCGGACCGGCGGCTTGGCGAGGGGCCTCACCTGCTCCTGGACCGCCTGCGCCGCCGTCGACGTGCCGTTCAACTCGGCCTGTACGGCGGTGGCGTACGCCGCCTTCTCCAGCGCGGGCGTGTCCGTCTTGCGGGCCCGCCGCTTGGTGGAGGCCTCGGAGACGCCGTAGCCGACCAGAACCGGCTGGCGGCCCTCGGGCGCCTTCTCCTCCGCCGGCTCCTCCACGGGAGCCTGAGCGGCAGCGGGGGCCTGTGGAGCGGCCGTTCCCGGCGCCACGTCGACCGTGATGATCGGGGTGCCGACGTCGACCGTCACACCCTCCTCGAAACGCAGCTCGTGCACCACTCCGTCGTACGGGATGGGCAGTTCGACGGCCGCCTTCGCGGTCTCGATCTCACACACGACCTGGCCGTCGGTGACGGTGTCACCGGGCTGGACGTACCACTTGAGGATCTCGGCCTCGGTGAGGCCCTCGCCCACGTCGGGCAGCTTGAACTCGCGGTAGCGAGCAGAAGTGTCAGCAGTAGTCATGTGGTCGGCCCCTTAGTACGCGAGCGAGCGGTCGACGGCGTCGAGTACCCGGTCCAGGCCGGGGAGGTACTCCTCCTCCAGACGGGCCGGCGGATACGGCGCGTGATAGCCGCCGACCCTCAGGACCGGGGCCTCCAGGTGGTAGAAGCACCGCTCGGTGATCCGGGCGGCGATCTCCGCGCCCGCGCCGTAGAAGACCGGTGCCTCGTGCACGACGACCAGGCGCCGCGTCTTCTCCACCGAGCTCTGGATGGCGTCGAAGTCGATCGGGGACATCGACCGCAGGTCCACGACCTCGACCGACTTGCCCTCATCGGCAGCGGCGGCAGCCGCCTCCATGCAGACCTTGACCATCGGCCCGTACGCGACGAGCGTCAGGTCCGTGCCCTCGCGGGTGACGCGGGCGCTGTGCAGCGGGGCGGGGATCGCGTCGAAGTCGACCTCGCTCTTGTCCCAGTAGCGCCGCTTCGGCTCGAAGTAGATCACCGGGTCGTCGCCCTGGATGGCCTGCTGCATCATCCAGTACGCGTCGGACGCGTTGGAGGGCGAGACGATCTTCAGACCCGCGACGTGCGCGAACAGCGCCTCGGGCGACTCGCTGTGGTGCTCGACCGCGCCGATGCCGCCGCCGTACGGAATGCGGATGACGACCGGCAGCTTGATCTTGCCGAGCGAGCGGGCGTGCATCTTCGCGAGCTGCGTGACGATCTGGTCGTAGGCCGGGAAGACGAAGCCGTCGAACTGGATCTCCACGACGGGCCGGTAGCCGCGCAGCGCGAGGCCGATGGCCGTGCCCACGATGCCGGACTCGGCGAGCGGGGTGTCGATGACCCGGCCCTCTCCGAAGTCCTTGAACAGGCCGTCGGTGACCCGGAAGACGCCGCCGAGCTGGCCGACGTCCTCGCCCATGATCAGGACCTTGGGGTCGGTCTCCAGGGCCTTGCGGAGGGACTCGTTGATCGCCTTGGCGATCGGAAGCTTCTTCACTGCCATGGCTTACTTGCCCTCCTCGGCGAACGACGCCCGGTAGGCGGCGAACTGGGCGCGCTCCTCGTCGACGAGCGCGTGCCCGTCCGCGTAGACGTTCTCGAAGATCGCCATGGTGTCCGGGTCGGGCATCGAGCGCACCGCCTCGCGGACCCTCCTGCCGAGGGCCTCGCTCTCGGCCTCCACCTCGTCGAAGAACGCCGCGTCGGCCAGTCCCTGCTTGTCCATGTACGTACGGACGCGCAGGATCGGGTCCTTCGCCTCCCACGCCGCGCGCTCCTCGTCGGCCCGGTACCTCGTCGGGTCGTCGGTGGTGGTGTGCGCGCCCATCCGGTAGGTGAACGCCTCGACCAGGGTGGGACCCTCGCCCCGACGGGCCCGCTCCAGCGCCGACTTGGTGACGGCCAGACAGGCCAGCACGTCGTTGCCGTCGACGCGGACGCCCGGGAAGCCGAAGCCCTGGGCGCGCTGGTAGAGCGGCACCCGCATCTGCTTCTCGGTGGGCTCGGAGATCGCCCACTGGTTGTTCTGGCAGAAGAAGACCACCGGGGCGTTGTAGACCGCGGAGAAGGTGAACGATTCGGCGACGTCGCCCTGGGAGGACGCCCCGTCACCGAAGTACGCGATCACGGCCGAGTCCGCGCCGTCCTTGGCGACGCCCATGGCGTAGCCGGTGGCGTGCAGGGTCTGCGAGCCGATGACGATCGTGTACAGGTGGAAGTTGTTGGTGCTGGGGTCCCAGCCGCCGTGGTTCACCCCGCGGAACATGCCCAGCAGGTTCGTCGGGTCGACGCCGCGGCACCAGGCCACACCGTGCTCGCGGTACGTCGGGAAGACGTAGTCGTCGTCGCGCAGCGCACGGCCCGAGCCGATCTGGGCGGCCTCCTGGCCGAGCAGCGAGGCCCACAGGCCCAGCTCGCCCTGGCGCTGGAGCGAGGTCGCCTCGGCGTCGAAGCGGCGGGTGAGGACCATGTCCCGGTACAGCCCGCGCAGTTCGTCGGCGGACAGGTCGATCTCGTAGTCCGGGTGCGTGACCCTCTCGCCCTCGGGCGTCAACAGCTGGACCAGCTGCGGCTCGTCAGGGGCCTGCGGCGTCTTCTTGGCGCCGGTGCGCTTGGCAGCCGCTCCTGATGCTCCGCTGCTGCGTCGCGGTTTACGCGCGGCAGTGCTCTCCACGGTCACGTGCGTGCTCCTCCGTCGGTCCGGCCCCCGGGGTCTGCCGGGAGACCAGTGCGGCTCGCCCTGAATCCGTACCCGCGCACGGGGTGGGTGCGGCTCGGCCGGGACAGGGCGTGACAGGTGTCCCGGCGAACGCCTGTGAAATGCACGTTACCCAGTGCGTCGCATAACTGCGAAACCCCATTTGACCTGCGATTTTGC
The DNA here is from genome assembly GCF_053610825.1 of Streptomyces sp. NPDC054863. Taxonomy (NCBI): domain Bacteria; kingdom Bacillati; phylum Actinomycetota; class Actinomycetes; order Kitasatosporales; family Streptomycetaceae; genus Streptomyces; species Streptomyces sp. NPDC054863. The sequence continues at coordinate 3,870 of NZ_JBSGZD010000291.1, forward strand.
TTGGATTTCCAAGTAAATCGAAGAATGCGGGAACAACCACTGGTCACAGCCTTGCAGGCCGCCGGAACAGAGGCACGTTATCCCGGTCACCTCGGGCACGGGAAGAGTTGATGTGTGAGGATGACGTCGTGCGCGAATCAGGCAAAATCACTGTTTTCCTTCTTGATGACCACGAAGTCGTCAGGCGTGGCGTCTACGAATTGCTCTCCGTCGAGGAGGACATCGAGGTCGTCGGAGAAGCCGGCACAGCGGCAGATGCCCTGGTCAGGATCCCTGCCACCCGTCCGGACGTCGCCGTCCTCGACGTTCGGCTGCCGGATGGAAGCGGTGTGGAGGTCTGCCGCGAAGTTCGTTCGCAGAACGAGGACATCAAATGCCTGATGCTCACTTCCTTCGCGGACGACGAAGCCCTTTTCGACGCGATCATGGCCGGTGCGTCCGGCTATGTCCTCAAGGCGATCCGCGGCAGTGAACTGCTCTCCGCCGTACGGGACGTGGCGGCGGGCAAATCCCTCCTCGACCCGGTGGCGACCGCGCGCGTCCTGGAGCGGCTGCGGTCCGGCAACAGCGCCAAGGGCGACCAGCGGCTGGCCAACCTCACCGAGCAGGAGCGGAAGATCCTCGACCTGATCGGCGAGGGACTGACCAACCGGGTGATCGGCGAGCGGCTGCACCTCGCCGAAAAGACGATCAAGAACTACGTCTCCAGCCTGCTCTCCAAGCTCGGCATGGAACGCCGCTCCCAGGCCGCCGCCTACGTGGCCAGGATGCAGGCCGAAGAGCGCCGCTGACCAGCCGGTTCACCGGCCTCCCGCCGACCCGTCCGGCAACTGTTCCACGTGAAACCACACGCCTCTGATCAGGCACTTTGTGACTTTTCTCAGGACCTAGGTCTCTTTTGGCGCGCCCGTCGCATGGCGCACAGTGAAGTCATGCCCACCTCCGACAGCCTCCGCGCCATCGAGCTGCTGACCTCCGTGCCGTACGGCCGGGTCGCCACCAGCATGCGTGCGCTGCCGTTCCTGGCCGTCGCCCGCCATGTCGTCGTGGACGGCGGGATCCTGCTGCGGATGCACGCCGGTTACGGCTACCACCAGGCCTGCAACGGCAGCGTGGTCGCGTACGAGACCGACAACTTCAACTCCGGTGCCGCCCAGCTGTGGTCCGTCCAGGCCACCGGCGAGGCCCGCATCGTCGAGCCCGCCCCCGTCGAACTGGAGCTCTTCGGACCCGGCCCGGCCGAGGTCGAGGGCGAACCGTTCGAGGCGGTCCACATGCGGATCGATCCGCAGTTCTTCCTGGTCCACACCCTGCAAGGGTGCCGGGAGCGCACCCTCCAGCACACAGGGTGATCCCTCCTCACCTCCCGTGATCTAACATCTGCCGGGTGCCGCGCTCATCTGTACCCGCTCCCGCCGTCGCCACCGGCGCACCCGTCCCGCCCGCCCCGCCCGTCGGCCGGCTGCTGAGCCGGTACGCGGCCCTGGGCGAGCCGGTGTCCTGCAAGCCCGTCGCCCAGGGCCTGCTGAACCACGGTTTCCGGCTCGCCACCACGCGCGGCGACTTCTTCCTCAAGCACCACCTCGACGGCGACCGCCCCGCCATCGCCCGCCAGCACCGGGCCACCCGGCGCCTCCAGGAGCTCGGCGTGCCCGTCGCCCCGCCCCTGCACGACACCGGCGGCGACACCGTCGCGGTGATCGGCGACCGCTGCTACGCCCTGCACCCCTGGGTCGACGGCAGCCACCGCGACGGCGCCCAGCTCACCGAGACCGATTCGCTGCGCCTGGGCGCGCTGCTCGGCGTCGTACACACCTGTCTCGACCAGGTGATGGAGGCGGAGGCAGGCCGGGACGGCGGGCAGCTCAGCGCCGATCCTGCGGACAGCTTCGAGACCATCGACGAACTGCTGCTGCTGGCCCGCAGGCGCCGCCCGCAGGACGCCTTCGACGTACTCGCCCAGCACCGCCTCCTGGAGCGGCGGACGCTCCTGGAGCGGCACGCGCACCGGCGGCCGGCGGCGGGCGCCGAGCCCAGCGCGGGGTGGGTGCACGGCGACTTCCACCCGCTGAACCTGCTCTACCGGGACGCGGAGCCCGCCGCGATCGTCGACTGGGACCGGCTCGCCGTGCAGCCCCGCGCCGAGGAGGCGGTCCGTGCGGCGGCCATCTTCTTCGTCAGGCCCGACGGGGAGCTGGCCCTGGCGAAGGTGCGCGCCTACGCGCGCGCGTACCGGGGCGCGGCGGGCGCGGGGGAGGCCGAACTGGCCGCGGCGGTGCACCGGGTGTGGTGGGAGCGGCTCAACGACTTCTGGATACTGCGCTGGCGCTACCAGCTGCACGACCGCAGGGCCGACCCGCAGTTTCCTGCGGCGTCGGCCCTGGCGGTCTGGTGGACCAAGGAGTACGAAGCCGTGCTGGACGCCTTCGCGGGGTGAGGCCCGGCCTGGCGGGCCGCACGGGTTGGGCGGACTACGGCGTGGTGCCTTCCACGGCGTTGCCGCCCGGGGTGCCCGCGTTGGCGTTGCCCTCGACCTCGCCGGCGTTGGCAGCGCCGCCCGGGGTGCCCGCGTTGGCGTTGCCCTCGGCGTCACCGGCGTTGGCGTTGCCCTCGGCATCGCCCGCGTTGGCGTTGCCCTCGGCGTCACCGGCGTTGGCGCCGCCCGGGCCGGTGGGCGGGGGCGTCGGGTTCGTGGTCGGGGGCTTCGTCGGACCCGTGGTCGGGGGCTTGCTGGACTTCTTGGGCGGGGCCGTGGGGGGCGGGTAGCCGCCCGTGCCGCCGCTGTTGCTGGTGCTGGTCGAGCTGGAGCTGGAGTCGTTGTCGCCCGAGGAGGTGTTGTCGTCCTCGGTGGGGGACTCCTTGTCCTTCGGGCTGGTGGGGGTGCTGCTGACGGACGGCGTCTGCTTCGGTTCCGTCGGGAGTTTGTCCTTGTCCATCGCGTTCACCGCGTACGCCACACCGCCCGCGATCGCGAGGATCGCCAGGACCGCGAAGATCCACATCTTGGCGCGGCTCGGACGCTCCTGGCCGTAGCCGTCGTCGTACGACCCGTCGTTCGGGTTCCTCGGCGGCAGCATCGCGCCGCCCTGCCGGAACTGCGAGGTCTCCCCGTGCTGCGGGTGGCCCATCGCGGTCGTCGCGGCGGTGCCGTGGGCGGGCGTGTAGCCGCTCTCGTGCATCTCGACGGGACCGGTGTTCCAGGTGCCGGTGTGGCTGCCCTGCTGCTGGAGCATCTGGAGCCCGTACTGGACGAGCCCGCGCATCTCCTCCGCGCTCTGGAACCGGTCGTCCGGGTCCTTCGCGAGGGCGCGCATGGCGAGGCCGTCGAGCTCCGGCGGGGCCACGTCCGACATCTCGGACGGCGGCACCGGAATGTCCTGAACGTGCTGGTAGACCACCGAGAGCGGCGTCTCGCCCATGAAGGGGGGCCGCAGCGCGAGCAGTTCGTACAGCAGACAGCCGGTGGCGTACAGGTCGGAGCGGTGGTCGACGGCCTTGCCGAGCGCCTGCTCCGGGGAGAGGTACTGCGGCGTGCCCATGACCATGCCGGTCTGGGTCATCGTCGACTGCACACCGTGGAGGGCGCGCGCGATGCCGAAGTCCATCACCTTGACCGCGCCGCCGTGCGTGATGATCACGTTCGCGGGCTTGATGTCGCGGTGCACGATGCCGTGCTGGTGGCTGTACGCGAGGGCCTCCAGCACGCCGGAGACGATGATCAGCGCCTGCTCCGGGCCCGGGGCCTCCGCATTGAGCAGCAGGTCACGGATGGTGTTGCCCTCGACGAGCTCCATCACGATGTACGGGACGAGGTTGCCGCCGATGCGGTCCTCGCCCGAGTCGTACACGGCGACGACCGCATGGTGGTTGAGACCTGCGACCGACTGGGCCTCACGCGTGAAGCGCGCCTTGGACACCGGGTCCTCGGCGAGGTCGGAGCGCAGCAGCTTCACCGCGACCGTGCGGCCGAGGCGTACGTCCTCCGCGGCGAAGACCTCGGCCATGCCGCCGCGGCCGAGGCGGTGCGTCAGCCGGTAGCGACCGTCACCGACAAGTCCGCCCATACCGAACGATTCCGGCAGGTCAGACACTCCACCGCCGGTGTCCTCGGATTCGGGTGCCATCAGTCCTCGCCGTCATCATCTGTCCGCGCCGGCGCATGTATCGCGTCGCGGGGGTTCACAGGGTTATCCGCCACGTCACGCTACAGCCTCATATGAGGGAGCCCTGCTCCGAGATGGACCTGCCATCAAAACCGTTGCGCCTGTACCCGTGCAAATTACCCGTCCTTCGCGACCCTGCGGACACCCCTCTGATAACGCTTCCGAGACTCTTCCTTGCGCGTACGGTCACGGATCGGGCACCTGGCTTGACGTGCCGGTGCCCTCGGGCAGACTTGGCCGGTAATGAGGGATGATCGCGGATTGTCCCGGCAGGACCCGGCGGAAAACGAGCAGGGCCCGGCCGAAGCACACAGCGGACTGACGCGGAACCACCGCGCCGAGGGGGAAGCACAGTCATGAGCCAGGACGGCACGCAGGGCCGGTATGCCGGCGGCTCGGTGGCAGGCGGTCGGTACCAGCTCCGCGACCTGCTCGGCGAAGGCGGCATGGCGTCCGTCTACCTGGCGTACGACTCCGCGCTGGACCGACAGGTCGCCATCAAGACGCTGCACGCGGAAATGGGCCGCGAGGCCGCCTTCCGCGAGCGTTTCCGGCGCGAGGCACAGGCCGTCGCCAAGCTCTCCCACACCAACATCGTCTCCGTCTTCGACACCGGTGAGGACGAGCTCGGCGGCATGCAGATGCCGTACATCGTCATGGAGTACGTCGAGGGCCAGCCGCTCGGCTCGGTCCTGGCCGCCGACGTCCAGCAGCACGGCGCGATGCCCGCCGACAAGGCCCTGAAGATCACGTCCGACGTGCTCGCGGCGCTGGAGACCAGCCACGAGATGGGCCTGGTGCACCGCGACATCAAGCCCGGCAACGTGATGATGACCAAGCGCGGCGTCGTCAAGGTCATGGACTTCGGCATCGCCCGCGCCATGCAGTCCGGCGTCACGTCGATGACCCAGACCGGAATGGTCGTCGGCACCCCCCAGTACCTCTCCCCCGAGCAGGCGCTGGGACGCGGCGTGGACGCCCGCTCCGACCTCTACTCGGTCGGCATCATGCTGTTCCAGCTGCTCACCGGACGGCTGCCGTTCGAGGCCGATTCGGCACTGGCCCTTGCATACGCACAGGTCCAGGAGGAGCCGGTCGCCCCGTCGTCCATCAACCGGACGATCCCGCCGGCCGTCGACGCGCTCGTCGCCCGCGCCCTGAAGAAGAACCCGAACGAGCGTTTCCCGAGCGCCGCCGCGATGGCGGACGAGTGCACCCGCGTACTCGCGGCGGTGCAGCCGGGCGCTGCGCCGATGATCATCCCCGGCAGCGGACCCGCGCAGAACAGCGGCTCGGGCGTCGGCTCCGCGGTCTTCCCGCCGGTCGACCAGAGCGGTTACGCGGCCCCGGCGAGCGGCGTGCAGATGCCGTACCAGCCGCCGACGCCCGGCCCGAGCCCGTACGGTCCGGCCACGCCCGCACCGATGCCGACCCCCGCGCCGCAGGCCTCGTACGGATATCCGCAGCAGGGGTACGCGACGCCCGCGCCGCCCTCGTACGCGCAGCAGAGTCCGTTGACGGTGCCCACGCCTGCTCCCGCACCGGCCAAGAAGAACAGCCTGCCGCTGGTCATCGGCGCGATCGCGGTCGCACTGCTCGCGATCGGCGGCGTGATCTACGCGCTCGTACCGAAGGACGAGCCCAAGGACACGGAGGCGGACGGTCCGACGACGGGCCAGCTGGAGGGCTTCAAGGGGCCCGACCGGGCGAAGACCATCGAGTCGACGAAGTGCACCAGCCCGGACGAGAACAGCCTCGACCCGGCCAAGGTCGACACTCCCGACTTTGTCTTCAAGAACGTCCGCTCCGTGAAGGAATGCCTTCAGGCCGCGGGGTGGAAGTTCAAGGAGAAGCCGACCGACGAGAACCAGTGGGGCGAGGAGACCGTCATCGACCAGTACCCGCGCGGGGGCTCGGCGATGGACCCGGAGAAGACGACCATCGAGCTCACGGTCTCGACGGGCAATCCGGCCAAGTAGCCCGCACGGTCTTTCCGGGGACGGCCCGGCACCCCTCTCGGG
>NZ_JBSGZD010000292.1:0-10020 GCF_053610825.1 Streptomyces sp. NPDC054863
CCTTCCCGGCGGGCCCCTCCCCGTACCTTTCGACGCTCTCGACGCGTGCGGCGCGCCCTCAGCGCGTGCGGCGCGTGACGAACTCCGCGAGCGCCAGCAGTTCGTCCGCCGCACCGAGGTCCGGCACCGCCCGCGACAGGTGGTCCACGGCCCTGGCCATGCGGTCGGCCGCCTGGGTCTGCGCCCAGTCCCGGCCACCGGCCCGTTCCACGGCTTCGGCGGCCCGCCGGACCGTGGCCCCGTCCATGGCGGGGCCCCGGTAGAGCTCCGCCAGTTCGGCGGCGGCCGGGGATCCCGAGGCCATCGCCGCCACGACGGGCAGCGACTTCTTGTGGGCGACCAGATCGGCGCCGGCGGGCTTGCCGGTGTGCGCCGGGTCGCCCCAGATGCCGATCAGGTCGTCGATGAGCTGGAAGGCGAGCCCCGCCTCCCGGCCGAAGGCGTCCATCGCCTCGACCTCCTCGTCCCCCGCCCCCGCGTACAGCGCGCCGAGCGCGCACGCGCAGCCGAGCAGGGCACCCGTCTTGGCCTCGGCCATGGTCAGGCATTCGTCGATGGTGACGTCCTGCGGCGCCCGGTTCTCGAAGGCGCAGTCCGCCTGCTGGCCCGCGCACAGCTCGATGATGCAGGCGGACAGCCGGGCGGACGCCTTCGCCGAAGCCGGGTGCGGATCCTCGGCGAGCACCCGCAGCGCCAGTGCGCACATCGCGTCACCCACGATGATCGCGTCGGGTATGCCGAACACCGTCCAGGCCGTGGGCCGGTTCCGGCGGGTCGGGTCCTCGTCGATCACGTCGTCGTGCAGCAGGGTGAAGTTGTGCGCCAACTCCACTGCCGCAGCCGCCCGTTCGGCCTTCTGCGGGTCGCCGCCGAGGGCCCGCGCGGCGGCGAGCACGAGGGCGGGACGCAGCGCCTTGCCGGAAGACCCCGTGGACGGCGTGCCGTCCGCCTGCTCCCAGCCGAAGTGGTAGCGCGCGATCCGGCGGACCTGGCCGGGCAGCGAATCGACCGTCTCGCGGAGCCGAGGACCGACGGCGGCCCTGGTGCGGGCGAGGAAGTCGACCGCACCCTCCGGCGCACCCCCCGGGGGACCCTCCGTGGGACCGCCCGCCGCTTGGGTCGTGGTCATGGTCAACGCCAACTCCTCCCGTAGCGTGGGGGGTTGAGCACCGGTCGGCAGTGCCCCGGCGACAACACCCCCACTCACCCCTTACCCCCTCGGGCCGTCCCCTCCTTCGCCCGTCTCCCCCGGACTACCTCCAGCGGCCGATCTCGACGCCCTCCAGCACGCCCAGCGCGTCCGGCACCAGGACGGCCGCCGAGTAGTACGCCGTCACCAGGTACGAGATGAGGGCCTGCTCGTCGATGCCCATGAAGCGGACCGACAGGCTCGGCTCGATCTCGTCCGGGATGCCGGCCTGCTGGAGGCCGATGACGCCCTGCTCGGCCTCGCCCGTACGCATGCAGATGATGGACGTCGTGCGGGCGTCGCTGATCGGGATCTTGTTGCACGGGAAGATCGGCACGCCGCGCCAGGCCGGGATCTGGTTCCCTGCGATGTCGACGCTGTCCGGGACGAGCCCCCGCTTGTTGAACTCGCGGCCGATCGCGGAGATCGCACGCGGGTGGGCGAGGAAGAACTTGTTGCCGCGCCGCCGGGACAGCAGCTCGTCCAGGTCGTCCGGGCTGGGAACGCCGTCGTGCGGCTGGATCCGCTGCCCGTAGTCGCAGTTGGCGAGGAGCCCGAACTCCTTGTTGTTGACCAGCTCGTCCTCCTGGCGCTCGCGGAGCGCCTCGACGGTGAGCCTGAGCTGCTGCTCGGTCTGGTTCATCGGCTGGTTGTAGAGGTCCGCGACCCGGCTGTGGACCTTCAGCACGGTCTGGGCGACCGACAGTTCGTACTCGCGCGGCGCGGCGTCGTAGTCCACGAACGTGTGCGGTACGAGGGCTTCGCCGACATGGCCCGCGGAGAGGTCGATGGGCGCCTCGCCGTACTTGTTGGTGCGCTGGCGCGGCAGGTCGCGGGCCGCCGCGAGGTGGTCGCGCAGCGAGTCCGCCCGGTCGGCGAGCGTGAGCACGTCGTTCCTGGTCAGTGCCAGTACGGTGCACGCGGTCGCGGCCTTCGCCGTGTACCCCCAGGTGGCGTCTTCCTCGACGAGCGCCTGGTCGCCGAAGTACGAGCCGTCCGCCAGGGTGCCGAGCACCTGCTCCTCGTCGTAAGGACCGGCGCCGACCTTCTCGACCCGGCCGTGCGCCAGCAGGTAGACGGTGTCGGCACTGTCGCCCTGCGCCGCGATGACGTCCCCCGCGGCGAACTCCCGCTGCTCGCAGCGGAGCGCGAGCTCCGCGAGCACGTCCTGGTCCCCGAACGTCCGCAGCGCGGGCAGCTCACCCAGCTCGCCGGGGATGACGGACACCCGGCCGCCGGTCTGCACGAAGGTGACGCGGCCGTCCCCGACGGAGTAACTCAGCCTTCGGTTGACCCGGTACGTACCGCCCTGGACCTGCACCCAGGGGAGCATCCGCAGCAGCCAGCGGGAGGTGATCTCCTGCATCTGCGGTGCGGACTTGGTGGTGGTCGCCAAGTTCCGCGCGGCGGCCGTACCGAGACTCTGCTGCGGCGGTGCCTGCTGTTCGCGGATCTCGGAACCTGCCTCGACCGACATCTGACTCCCTCTTCGAATCGTGCTGTGCACACCGTGCCGATGGCACGTGCTGACGGCGCTTGCTGACCTGCGGAAGAAGCCTTTCAGCACGAGGAGTCGTGGCGCCATTACACAAAAGAGTGTGACTAGATCACCGGAGAGGGGGGAATCACGCGCGACCGGGTTGACCCATGGGACGGCCCGGCTTAAGTTGCATCTGAGATGCAAGTTACCTAGCGTGAAGCCATGCGGCTGACGAGATTCACCGACCTGGCGCTCCGCGTACTGATGCGCCTGGCCGTCGAGAAGGGCGAGCTGCCCACCACCCGCGAGGTGGCGACGGCCATGGAGATCCCGTACACGCACACCGCGAAGGTGGTCTCCAGGCTCCAGCACCTCGGCCTGGTCGAGGCACGCAGGGGACGCGGCGGCGGGCTCGCGCTCACACCGGCAGGCCGGGCGGCTTCGGTCGGCGGAGTGGTCCGCGCGCTCGAAGGACCCGGCGACGTGGTCGAGTGCGAAGGCGATACGCCGTGCCCGCTGCGGTCCGCGTGCACGCTGCGCGGGGCGCTGCGCAGGGCCCAGGAGGCGTTCTTCGCGGCGCTCGACCCGCTGACGGTGGACGAGCTGGTGAAGGCGCCGACGGGACCGCTGCTGCTGGGGCTCTCGGCGACGCGGCACGCCGACTGACCGGACAGGCCCCCACCACGCCCACCACGCCGACCGCACCGACCGCACCGACCGCACCGACCGCACCGACCGCACCGACCAATTCCGGCCAGCTCTGGACCGCACGTCCGCACGTTCAAAAATACGAATCTCACATACCAATTACCCTCTTGAGGAGCCCTGAATGCTTTCCGGGACCGCCGCCGCGACCGTCCGCGCCACCCTCCCCGCCGTCGGCGCCGCCGTGGAGGACATCACCGCGCTCTTCTACGAGAAGCTGTTCGCCGCCCACCCCGAGCTGCTGCGCGACCTGTTCAACCGGGGCAACCAGGCGGCAGGCACCCAGCGCCAGGCCCTCGCGGGCTCGATAGCGGCCTTCGCGACGTACCTGGTGGAGCGGCCCGACGAGCGCCCGGACGCGATGCTCGGCCGCATCGCCCACAAGCACGCGTCACTGGGCGTGACCTCAGGCCAGTACAAGGTGGTCCACCAGCACCTCTTCGAGGCGATCGCGGAAGTGCTCGGCGACGCCGTGACGCCGGAGGTCGCCGCCGCCTGGGACGAGGTGTACTGGCTGATGGCCAACGCCCTGATCGCGACCGAGAACCGGCTGTACGCGGAGCACGGCGTCCTCAAGGGCGACACCTGGCGCGACTGGGAGGTGACGGGGCGGACCGAGGAGACGGCCGACGTCGCCACCTTCCGGCTCCGCCCGGCGGACGGCCGCCCCGTCCCCGGCCACCGGCCCGGCCAGTACGTCTCCGTGCAGGTCGAACTCCCGGACGGCGCCCGCCAGATCAGGCAGTACAGCGTCTCCTGCGCGCCCGGCTCCCCCCTCCGTACGATCGCGGTCAAGCGGATCGGCGACGGCGAGGTGTCCCAGCACCTGCACGCGCGCGTGCACGAGGGCAGCCGGCTGCGCGTCTCCGCCCCGTACGGCGATCTGGTCCTGGAGGACGGCGACGCACCCCTCCTGCTCGCCTCCGCGGGGATCGGCTGCACCCCGATGCTGTCGATGCTGGAGCACCTGGCGGCGACCGGGCACACCGCCCCGGTGACGGTCGTGCACGCGGACCGCTCCCCCGCGACGCACCCCCTGCGCACGGACCACGGGCTCCTCGTGGAGAAGCTCGCGGCGGCCTCGGGCCACTTCTTCTACGAGCGGCCGGAGCCGGGCCACCCGGCCGACCGCACGGGTCCGGTGGACCTCTCCGGGGTGGACGTACCGGCGGGCACGCGCGCGTACCTGTGCGGGCCGCTGCCCTTCATGCGGGCGGTACGGGAACAGCTCCTGGCCAAGGGCGTACCTGCGGCGGACATCCACTACGAGGTGTTCGGCCCCGACCTGTGGAGGGCCGCATAGGACCGTGCGGGGCCTGCGCGGGGGCCGTGCACGGGCTGGCGGCGCCTGTCCGAATCGGCTCGCACGCAGTACGAACGCGGTGCGGACGGGCTACCGGCACCGGCTTCCTTCCGGTACAAGCGGTGCAAGCGATTCCGCTTCACCCGTCCCGTACGAGGGAGACAGTCATGGCCACTCCACTCTCCGCCGACACCTTCCTGTCCGCGCTGCGCGCCGAGGGGGTGACCGTGGTCGAGGTGGGCGACTGGCGCCACCACAACCGGAACGGCCACGGCCCCTGGGGCCCGGTGCACGGCGTGATGATCCACCACACCGTCACCAAGGGCACCGAGGCCACCGTCCGGCTGTGCCGCGACGGCCACGCCAACCTGCCGGGACCGCTGTGCCACGGCGTGATCGCCAAGGACGGCAAGGTCCACCTGGTCGGCTACGGCAGGGCCAACCACGCCGGGCTCGGCGACGACGACGTACTGCGCGCGGTCGTCGCCGAGAAGCGCCTGCCGCCGGACAACGAGGCCAACACCGACGGCAACCGGCACTTCTACGGCTTCGAGTGCGAGAACCTCGGCGACGGCAAGGACCCCTGGCCGGACGCCCAGCTCCAGGCCATCACCCGCGTCTCGGCCGCGATCTGCCGCGCCCACGGCTGGGGCGCACGCTCGGTCCTGGGCCACCTGGAGTGGCAGCCGGGCAAGGTCGACCCGCGCGGCTTCACGATGGAATGGATGCGGGACAGGGTGCACGACCGCCTGAAGTAGGCCGGGGCCGGGGGGACGGTGGCGGTGGCGGTGGCGGGACCACGACCGCCTGTGGCAGGCCGGGGCAGGGGCGGGACAATGGGCGGGTGCCCTCCGCTCTCCCGGGCCTGCGCCCGCAGCTGCCCTCGCCCCTGACCCCCGTCGAGGACGACCGCTTCGGCCGGCACGGCGTACGGCTGCTGCTCAAGCGGGACGACCTGATCCACCCGGACCTCCCCGGCAACAAGTGGCGCAAACTCGCACCCAATCTCCGGGCCGCCGCGGGCCGCCCCCTCCTCACCTTCGGCGGCGCCTACTCCAACCACCTGCGCGCCACCGCCGCCGCGGGCCGCCTCCTCGGCTTCCCCACCGTCGGCGTCGTGCGCGGCGACGAGCTGGCCGGACGGCCGCTCAACGCCTCGCTCGCCCGGTGCGCCGCCGACGGCATGCACCTGCACTTCGTGTCCCGTACGGACTACCGCCGCCGCGCCGATCCCGGATTCCTGGCCGGCCTCCTGCCCGGCACGCCCTTCCCCGAGGCGTACGTCGTCCCCGAGGGCGGCAGCAACGCGCTCGCCGCCCGGGGCTGCGCGGAGCTCGGCCGGGAGCTCCACGGGGTGGCGGACGTCGTCGGGGTGGCCTGCGGGACGGGCGGCACGCTCGCGGGTCTCGCGGCGGGGCTGGCACCGGGACAGCGGGCTCTCGGCGTGCCGGTCCTGGCGGGCGGCTTCCTGGACGCGGAGGTCCGCGCGCTCCAGCACGCGGCGTTCGGCGGGACGGTGGGCGACTGGTCCCTGGCGGACGGCCACCACTTCGGGGGCTACGCGCGCACGCCCCCGGAGCTGATCGCCTTCGCGGAGGACTTCGAGGAGCGGCACGGGGTCGGGGTGGAGCGGGTGTACGTGGCCAAGCTGCTCCATGCGCTGGTGGCGCTGGCGGAGGACGGGGCGTTCCCCCGGGGCACCAGGGTGGCGGCGGTCGTCACGGGGCGCCCGTAACCGGGGGGGCGTCGCTCGCGCCGGTGGGGGCTGGTGTCCGGGGCTGCGCCCCGTGCACGGACTGCGTCCGCGCGTCCTCAAACGCCGGACGGGCTGAACCTGCTACTCCTCCGCCCGCCACGCCGCCGCCTCCTCCAGATCCAGCCTGCGCAGCAGGGTCCGCATCAGTTCGTCGTCGATGCGGCGGCTGTCCCGCAGCTCCACGAACACCGCCCGTTCCGCGTCGATGACTTCCCGGGACAGCCGCCGGTACGTCGCGTCCGCCGACTCCCCGGTCTCCTCGTTGACCGTGCCGAGCCGCTCCCACACCGCGTTGCGCCGCCGCTCCAGGACCGTCCGCAGGCGGTCCGCGAGCGGGCCCGGCAGGGCGTTGCGTTCGTCCGCGAGCAGCTCTTCCAGACGGGCCTGGGCCGCCTGCGACGCCTCGCTCTGGGCCTGTGCCTCGGCGAGCGTCTCCGCGTGGACGTCCCGTTGCGGCAGTCGGAGGATCCGGATCAGGGGGGCCAGGGTCAGTCCCTGCACGCCCAGCGTCGCGATCACGGTCGTGAAGGTGAGGAAGAGGATGAGGTTGCGGCCGGGGAAGGGTTCGCCCTCGGCCGTGAGCGGGATGGAGAAGGCGATGGCCAGCGAGACGACCCCGCGCATCCCCGCCCAGCCGACGATCGTCGGAGACTTCCAGTCGACGTCAGGCTCCCGCCTGCGGACGCGTGCGAACAGCAGTCTGGGCGCGTACGTCGCCGGGAAGACCCACACGAACCGCACCGCCACCACGAGGACGAACACCACGAGCGCGTACCCGAGGACCGTCCAGCCCTCGTAGGGACCCAGCCCCTTCAGCACCACCGGCAGCTGCAGTCCGATCAGTGCGAACACCGCCGATTCGAGGATGAAGGACACCATCTTCCAGACGGCCTCCTCCTGGAGCCGGGTCGCGAAGTCGACCTTCCAGGAGCGGTGCCCGAGGTGCAGGGCGACCACGACCACCGCGAGCACCCCGGACGCGTGCACGTACTCCGCCGTCGCATAAGCGACGAAGGGAATCATCAGGGAGAGGGTGTTCTGGAGGATCGGTTCGGTGAGGCGGGTGCGGAGCCAGTGCATCGGGACCATCAGGAGAAGGCCCACGCCGACCCCTCCGACGGCCGCCATCAGGAACTCCTGCACTCCCGCGCTCCAGCTGGCGCCCTCCCCCACCGCCGCCGCCAGAGCCACCTTGAACGCGGTGATTGCCGTGGCGTCGTTGACCAGTGACTCGCCCTGGAGGATCGCGGTGATCCGGGGCGGCAGCCCGAGCTTCCTGGCGATCGCGGTCGCCGCCACCGCGTCCGGCGGCGCGATCACCGCGCCGAGCACCAGTGCCGAGGTCAGCGGAAGCCCCGGCACCAGCAGGCTCACCAGCCACCCCACGATCACGGTCGCGAACAGCACATAGCCCACCGACAGGAAGGCCACCGGCCGGATGTTGGCCCGCAGATCCAGGTACGAGCTCTCCAGCGCCGCCGTGTGCAGCAGGGGCGGCAGCAGCAGTGGCAGCACGATGTGCGGGTCGAGCGTGAAGTCCGGGACGCCCGGCACGAACGACACCGCGATCCCCACCGCGACGAGCAGCAGCGGCGCCGGCACCGGAGTGCGCCGGGCCATTCCCGCGACGGCGGCGCTTCCCGCGATCATCGCCAGCAGCGGCAGGGCGTCCATCGGTTCCGTCCGTCCCGGGTCGGCAGCACAGCGTGTACACGGTGTACATCATGAACAATGGCCCTCATGAACGACTGCCCGCACGTCGAGGAGCTGCCGCACCCGCAGCCCGAGCCGCTGAGCGACACCTGCCTGGAGTGCCTGGCCACCGGCACCCACCCCGTCCAGCTGCGGATCTGCCTGGACTGCGGGCACGTCGGCTGCTGCGACTCCTCGCCCGCCCGGCACGCCACCGGGCACTTCGGCGACACCGGCCATCCGGTGATGCGAAGCTTCGAACCGGGTGAGACCTGGCGCTGGTGCTTCGTCGACGGTTCGATCGTCTGACTCCGGGGTACGTCAACCCCTCACCGGTGCCGCCCAATTGGGCTCCGCACACCCCTAGCCACTGTCCGTACTCGTGGGCCTACCATGAGTGACGTCTCGGCGGGCGGGGGGCCCGGCGACACGGGACAGCGGATCGCGATAGCGTCACCGGCGATAGACGTAAGAGACGTACCGCTTGTGCCACCTTGGAGGTGAGGGTGTCCCCTATCGCAGGCGAGCCCGGGAACCAGGACTTCGTGGAGGTCCGGCTGCCCGCTGCGGGTGCCTACCTGTCGGTGCTGCGTACGGCCACGGCCGGCCTCGCAGCGCGTTTGGACTTCACCCTCGACGAGATCGAGGACTTGCGCATCGCGGTCGACGAGGCCTGCGCGATCCTGCTCCAGCAGGCCGTGCCGGGCTCCGTCCTCAGCTGTGTGTTCCGGCTGGTGGACGACTCACTGGAAGTGACGGTGACGGCGCCCACCACCGACGGCCGTGCTCCCGAGCGCGACACCTTCGCGTGGACGGTGCTCTCCGCACTCGCCGGCAAGGTCGACGCGACCGTCGCCGACGACCGTACGGTCAGCATCAGCCTGTACAAACAGCGCGGCGCGGGACCCGGTCCGGCATGAACGGGGACGGGCCGGTGCGGGACGACGAGCGCAGCCAGCAGGCGCTGAACGGGATTCCTGAACAGCAGGCCCGCCCGCACCCGGTGGAAGAAGCCCCGGTGGAAAAAGCTCAGTCAGCAGAGCGGGCGGCGGACCAGATGAGCGACGAGACGGAAGTTCACAAGGAGCGCGAGGATCACGGGCTCCCGCACAACCCCCGGGACCGCAGTGGTGCGCGGGCCCTGTTCATCCAGCTGGGCGAGCTGCCCGACGGCTCGCCCGAGAAGGCCGAGCTGCGCAACCGGCTGGTGCGGATGCACCTGCCGCTGGTCGAGCACCTGGCGCGGCGCTTCCGCAACCGCGGCGAGCCGCTCGACGACCTGACCCAGGTCGCCACGATCGGTCTGATCAAGTCGGTGGACCGGTTCGACCCGGACCGCGGCGTCGAGTTCTCGACGTACGCGACCCCCACCGTGGTCGGCGAGATCAAGCGGCACTTCCGCGACAAGGGCTGGGCGGTACGGGTACCGCGCCGGCTCCAGGAGCTGCGGCTCTCGCTGACCTCGGCGACCGCGGAGCTCTCCCAGCAGCACGGCCGGTCACCGACCGTGAAGGAGCTGGCGGAGCGCCTCGCGATCTCCGAGGAGGAGGTCCTGGAGGGCCTGGAGTCCGCCAACGCGTACTCCACGCTGTCCCTGGACGTCCCCGACACGGACGACGAGTCCCCGGCGGTCGCGGACACCCTGGGCTCCGAGGACGTGGCGCTGGAGGGCGTGGAGTACCGCGAGTCCCTCAAGCCGCTCCTGGAGGACCTGCCCCCGCGAGAGAAGCGGATTCTCCTCCTCCGCTTCTTCGGGAACATGACCCAGTCGCAGATCGCCCAGGAGGTCGGCATCTCCCAGATGCACGTCTCCCGGCTACTGGCCCGCACCCTGGCCCAACTCCGCGAAAAGCTCTTGGTCGAGGAGTAGGCGCCACCCCGCGCCCCTTCAGGGG
>NZ_JBSGZD010000293.1:0-10008 GCF_053610825.1 Streptomyces sp. NPDC054863
GCGGTCGGTCAGGGGGTCTTGACGGTCGTACCGGTGACGGTGTCGCCGGACTTCGTGATCTTGTACTTCGCCTTGGCGCCACTGTGGAAGTGGAACGTCAGGACCGCCGGGTCACCGTCGCGCAGCGTCTTCAGGAACCCGGGGGTCAGCGTGATCGCGTCCTTCGGGTAGTCCGGCGAGAAGGCCAGGTTGAACTCCTGGAACGCGGTCCAGTCGGTCTGGCCGGCGTTGCTGCCGTCGCCGTACGTGGCCTCCATGGCCGCCAGCAGGTCACCCTGGAACTTCGTGGGAACGGCGAACTCGGTACCCGTGCCCGTGGCGTTGGCAAGGGTCGGTCTGTCGTAGGTGACCACGTCGATCTGCCAGGGCAGCCCCCGCGAGAACCGGGCCTGGAGCGTCGCGTTGACCCCGTACTTCTGGTTGCCGGTCAGCCGGGTCAGCGCCTGCTTCGTGAAGGTGATCCGGTCCTCGTAGAGGGTGTAGTCGCGGCCCTCGGCGAGCTGGGTGTCACCGTGCCACACGCCCCGGAACCTGGTGCCGTTCGGGTTGAGGGTGAGTGACTGGGGGATGATCGGCTCCGCCTTCTCCACGAAGACCTTGTCGAAGGAGGCCGTGCCCGAGCGGGTGGTCCAGCTCGACCTGATCCAGGCGAACAGGGCGGGGTCGCGCCACTTCAGGGCGGCCCGGTCCAGGTAGGCGAAGGGGTCCCACAGGGCGGTGGTGACGCCTGCCTGGCGCGCCGCGTGCCCGAACTGCTCGTAGTACTTCAGTGCCTCACCGCGCTCGATGCGGTCCGGGTGGTGGTGGTCGGGATAGCTCAGCAGGCCGTACTCGCCGAGGTAGACCGGGATGCCCTTGCTGGTGAAGGTGTGGCGCATGCGGGCGAAGGCGTCGGTCAGGTCGTTGCGCGCCGCGTCGTCGTACCGGTAGCCGCCCGCGACGTTCACGCTGAACGGGTACCAGCTGTAGTAGTGCACGGTGGCGACCAGGTTGCTGTCGCGCAGCGACCTGATCGTGGTGTTCAGGTTGTCCATGAGTGCCTGGGACGGAGTGGCGTACTCCGTGGTCAGCACGAGCAGACGGTCCTTGTTCGCGCCGCCCGAAGCGCGGACGACCTTCTGGAACGAGGTGTTCAGCTCGTTCATCAGCTCGGCCTTGCGCGCGGCGGTGACCTTGCCGAAGACCGGTTCGTTGATGCCTTCCAGGAGCAGGGTGCGCGGCGCGGCGCGGAACGTCGCGGCGATCTGGGTCCACAGGGAGTCGAAGCGTGCGAGCACCTGGTCGTGGTCCGTGGTGGAGATCTTCTCCAGCCACTGCCACGAGTCGTGGTGCACGTTGAGCACGACGTAGAGGTTCTCGGCGATCGCCCAGTCGACGACCTGCTTGACGCGGTTCATGTACGCGGCTTCGACGGCGAACGGCGCGGTGGCCGACTGGTGCGCGCTCCAGGTCACCGGTATCCGGACGCTGCGGAAGCCCTCCGCCCGGACGGCCTTGAACAACTCCCGGGTGGCCTTGGGGTTGCCCCAGGACGTCTCGTCCGGAATCGCGTCCAGGGTGTTGCCCAGGTTCCAGCTGGGCTGCATCGCCGCGACGGCGTCCATGGCGCGGGCCGGAACCTTGACCGCGGCGGGGGCCTGCTGCGCCGGGGCGTCGGGCGCGGCGCTCGCGCTGCCGCCGGAGGTCAGCCCCAGGACGACGAGCAGCGCCATCAGCAGGGCGGCCGGCCGCCCGGAGCCGTGGGCGCGAGGGTGTGCGGGTCTGGACAGGTGCTTCACAGGTCGTGCCTTTCGGTCGGTGGTGGCGGTGTTCCGATCCGGTTCAGCCGTCGAGGGGCTCGTAGTCGAACCAGTCGAAGTGCAGGGTGCCGTCCGCGGCGTACATGCCGATGACGCGTCCGGTGAAGCCGCCGGCGACCTCGGTCGACAGATAGCGGCCGTCGAGGTTCGCGAGCTCGGTGAACGTGCCGTCGGACTGCTCGAAGCCGAGGGAGACGACGTCGGGTCCTGTGCACGGCCCGCCCTCGGGCGGCAGGGCGGTCGTGAGGGCGAGGACCAGCGGCCCGGCGGGCGCGGGCCGCTCGGCCACGACCGTGCTCAGGGAGCCGACGCGCGCGATCACCCGCACCTGGGCGCCGGAGGCCTCGATCGCGTAGTGGTGCTGCTCGTCCAGCCGTACGGCGAGGCCGCCGCGCCCCTCGGCGGGGTCGACGAGGGTGCGTACCCGGCACGCCCGGTGCTGCTGGCGCCGGCCGGTGAACACCACGTCGGGCTCGTCGAGGGACGCGCCGCGCGCACGGAGCGTCAGCCATCCGGGGCGCTCCTTGGTGGAGCAGTGCGCGACCGGCCGGTCGCGTACGGAGATCCAGGACGGCCGCAGTTCGGCGAGCTCGAAGTCGTCCCGCCGCTCCTCGGGCGGCCCGGGGAAGAGCGGCCACGGGAGCTCGGGCAGCTCCAGGGCGACCTCGCCGACGACCGGCCAGTCGTCCACCCAGGTCACCGGGGTCAGGAAGGTCTCCCGGCCCAGGACGTGCCAGCCCGGGGTGCCGCCGCCCGGCCGGACGCCGAGCAGCACCATCCACCAGGAGCCGTCCGGGCCCTGGACCAGGTCGGCGTGCCCGGTGTTCTGGACCGGTCGGTCGGTGCCGCGGTGGGTGAGGACCGGATTGCCGGGGCACGGCTCGAACGGACCGGCGGGGGAGAGGCCGCGGGCGATCGACACCCCGTGGCCCCGCTCGGTGCCGCCCTCGGCGATGAGCAGGTACCAGTACGCGCCGATCCGGTACAGGTGCGGCGCCTCCGGGGCCTTGGCGTCCGGTCCGCCGGCCCAGAGCTGGTGCGGGCTGCCGAGCGTCCGCCCGGTGGACGGGTCGATGCGGACCTGCCACCCCCCGGCGACCGTGCACCAGCAGGTGCCGTCCTCGTCCCAGGCCAGGTCGGGGTCGATGCCGGGCACGTCGGGCGCCAGGACGGGATCGGACCACGGCCCGGCCGGGTCGGTGGCGGTGACGATCAGATTGCCGCCGCCCTCGCTGCAGTTGGTGACGATCAGCCAGAAGCGGCCGTCGTGGTGGCGCAGGGTGGGGGCGTAGATCCCGCCGGAGGACCACGCGGAGGACAGCGGCAGTTGTTCCGGCCGGTCCAGGACGTTGCCGAGCTGCGTCCAGTGCACCAGGTCGCGGCTGTGGAAGAGGGGTATCCCGGGGAAGTACTCGAAGCTGGAGCAGGCGAGGTAGTAGTCGTCGCCGACCCGGCAGACGCTGGGGTCGGGGTGGAGGCCGGGGAGCACGGGATTGGTGGGGCGGACGTCCGGCTGGTGAGAAGGGGGCACGGGGGTCTCCCATCGGTCGGTGATGCGTGTACGGGCCGGGTCGGTGAGGTGACGCGCGTACGGGTCGGTGATGCGGTCAAGCGGGAGCTGCGGCGGTTCAGGGAGCCGTGATGTGGAGCAGGACGGCGGACGGCGCGGTCGGCAGGGTCACGCTCAACTCGGCCCGGCCGGGCGTCCAGACGCAGTCGACCCGGCCGGCCGAGGGATAGAGCAGGTCGACACGGGCGGCGCTGTCTCGCAGGTGGGGCAGGCGGAGTGTCGCCGTGGCATCGGTTCCGGGGCGGCGCCAGGCCGTGAGGTAGGTGGTGGTGGGGGTGCGCAGGGCCAGGGCGACCCAGGGGTCGTCCCAGGCGGGCAGGCCCAGCGGCCAGGACGGCACGGCCTGCGGCAGGTCACCGCGGACGGCCTTGTACACCGCCACCGCCTCGTGGACCAACGCCCTTGCCTCCGGCCCGAGTTCGGGAAGGCGGCCGGAGAGGTGGATTCGCCCCAGGAGTGCACTGGCCATGGTGAAGGCCACCTCGTCGAGGGAGTCCTCCGGCTGCGGGTACGCCCACACCGCCCCCTGTTCGGGAGTGACGGCCGTGGGCGCGGAGGCCGCGACGGGGGCGTAGTGGTGGAGGTTCTGCTGATCGCTGGTGGACTGCAACTGCATCCGGGACAGCAGGGCGTCGTCCCAGCGCATGCCGCCGGACGCGCAGTTCTCCAGGACCAGGTGCGGGTACCGGTCCAGGACGCCGTCGAGCCAGTCGAGGTGCGCCCGGTTGTGGCCGAGCAGGCCCGCGCCCGGGGTCTCGCCGGGGTGGGCACTGGTGCCGGAACCGGGGTCGACGTTGTGGTCGAGCTTGAGGTAGCCGACACCCCACCCGCCGACGAGGCGGTCCACGACCTCGTCCAGGTGAGCGCGGGCGGCCGGATGGCGCAGGTCCAGATGGTGCCGTCCGGCCTCCGTGACGCGGATGCCGTCACGGCGGAAGAACGCCTCGTCGGGCAGGGACTTGGCCATCGGGCTGCGTACGCCGACCATCTCCGGCTCCAGCCACAGGCCGGGAACCATGCCCCGGTCCCGGATGCGGTCCAGCACCTCGTGGATGCCGCGCTCCCCGGGGAACCGGGAGGCAGCCGCCTCCCAGGCGCCGACGGCGTTCCACCAGCCGCCGTTCTCGTCGTCGTACCAGCCCGCGTCGATGACGAAGTACTCCGCGCCCGCGTCGGCCGCGGCCTCGATGTGCGGCAGCAGCTTCTCGGTCGTGGGGTCGCCCATCAGGCAGTTCATGTAGTCGTTGAAGACGACGGGCAGTCGCTGGTGGTCGGCGTGCGGGCGGCGCTGGACGCGGCGGTAGCGGGTCAGGGCGGCGAACGCGGCGTCCGGGCCGCCGTCGGCGCCGAAGGCGAGGGCGGCGGGCACGGTGCGGAACCCGGCGCCGGGTTCGAGGAGGTGGCGCCAGCCGTGCTGGATGTCGGTGGGGCCGAACAGCGCCGCGTAGAGGGCCTGTTGGTGCTCCTCGCACTCCCAGCGCCAGCCTCCGCCGTTGTGCTCGATCTGCCACACCCAGGTGCGGCCGGTGCGCCGGTCCGTCCACCCGCCCATGGGGAGACGTCCGCAACTGGACCAGGTGCCTTGCCCGTTGAGGCTGAATCCGGCCTTGCCGTGCGAGACGCTCACCCGTCCGTTGCGGTCCTGTGTGCTCAGGCGCATCGGCTGACGCTGCCAACGGCATTCGGCCATCCAGTCGTTCTCCGCCCACAGCAGGTCCGCGTCGTCGACGGCCGCCGCGGTCCGCGGGGCCAGGCAGCCCACCGCGAGCGAGCTGACCGACTCCAGGTTCAGTGCGGTCCGCCCTTCGTTGCGCAGGGCCACCTCGCTGCGGAGCACGGGGACGCCGTCCGGCGACCGGTACGTCACCTCCGCGACCAGCCCGGTCCGCGGCTCGTGGAGGTGCACGCTCAGTACGTGCCAGTCGCCGTCCCGGCTCGCGCGGTGGCTCCGGTACCGCAGCCGTCCGCCGAGGTCGGTGCCCACCAGGCGGTCGCCCGACCAGCCGCGGCCGTGGCCTGTGGCCGTCACCTCCACCAGGGGCAGGTACGCACCGGGGCCCGACTGCGCCTCGCCGGGCTGTCCGATGTGGGTGAGGCGCGGGCAGCCGTCGTCGAGGGTGATCTCCAGGTGGAGGGCGTCGTGCCCCCACAGGAAGACCTCTTGCTCCTTGGCAGTGTCCTGCTCGGTCATGGCGGTCATGGCGTCCCCTTCGAGGTCAGTGCCCGCGCAGAACCGCGCAGCCGCCGGCCGGCAGTTCACGTACGGGGGCGTTGGTGAGCAGATCGTGGGCGGGCTCCGGCAGGGGCACGGCCACGGCGGTGTGGTTGATCAGGACCTGCCAGCTACGGCAGTCGGACGAGCGGCGGGTGACGGCCTCGACACCGGCCGGAAGGCCCGGCACCTCGGGCGCGACGCCGGCCTCCCTCAGCAGGCGGCCGACCAGGGCCGCGTACCCGGCGTCGTCCAGCCGGGTGGACAGGTACCAGCCCTGCCCGCTGCCGGAGCGGTGCCGGGTGAGCGCGGGCCCGCCCGCGAGCATGCCGTGGGTGTACGTGGCGAGGGTCTCCGCGCCCTCGGTGCGCAGCGACTCGCTCCAGACCGTGCCCTGCGACCCGTCCGACAGGACGATCCGCTGGTCCTCCCGCAGCGGCCGGGGCTCCTCGACGCGGATGCCGAGCGCCTCGCGCAGCGGTCCCGCGGGACAGCCGCCGAGCCTGGCGTGCATGCGGTCGTCGACGGAACCGGCCGCGTGCTGGACCAGGAGCGTGCCGCCGCCCTCGACGTAACGGCGCAGGTTCTCGGCGCCCTCGTCGGACAGCAGGAACAGGGCCGGGGCGACGACGAGCCGGTAGCGGCCCAACTCGTGCTCCGGGCGGGCGAAGTCGACGGTGAGCCCCGCGTCCCACAGCGCGCGGTGCGCCCGGACGAGTTCGCCGTGGTAGTCGCCGAGACGGGAGGAGGGCAGCCCCTCCACACCCAGCGCCCACCAGGCGTCCGGGCTGTCCAGCACGGCCACCGTCCCGGCGGCCGTCGACCCCGCCAGCTCGCCCAGCCGGGCGACCGCCTCGCCCAGCTGCGTGACCTCGCGGAAGATCCGGCTGTCCGGGCCCGCGTGCGGGACCATCGCCGAGTGCCAGGTCTCGGCGCCGGCCCGGGACTGCCGCCACTGGAAGAACAGAACCCCCTGCGAACCGCGTGCGATGTGGCCGAGGGAGTGGCGCAGGATGTCGCCGGGCTCCTTGCCGAGGATCTGTCCGCCGTCGTAAACGGTGTTGGTGCCCTGCTCCATCAGCAGCCAGGGACGTCCGCCGCCCAGGGAA
This sequence comes from Streptomyces sp. NPDC054863, assembly GCF_053610825.1. Lineage (NCBI taxonomy): Bacteria > Bacillati > Actinomycetota > Actinomycetes > Kitasatosporales > Streptomycetaceae > Streptomyces > Streptomyces sp. NPDC054863. Next base: position 6,691 of record NZ_JBSGZD010000293.1, read on the forward strand.
CGGGTCCGGTCGGCGTGCACGGCGACACTGGCGGCGGCGTCCAGGCCGGGGGAGCTCGGATACTGGTCGGAGGTGACGACGTCGAGTTCGCGGGCGAACTTCCACAGGTCCACGTTCTGGTACGCGGGCAGCATCAGGTTGGTCGTCACCGGCCGGTCGCTGTGCGCGCGGATCGCGTCGCGCTGCTCGCAGTAGGCGGCGATGATCTCGTCGGACCAGAAGCGGCGGAAGTCCACCGCCTGGCCGGGGTTCTTGTGCCACTGCGACGCGCGCGGCGGCAGCACCTGCTCCCAGGAGGTGTAGTGCTGGCTCCAGAAGGCCGTCCCCCAGGCCGCGTTGAGGGTGTCCAGCGAGCCGTGGCGCTGTCGCAGCCAGACCCGGAAGGCGGCGGCCGTGTGGTCGCACCAGCAGAGCGTGGCGTACTCGTTGTGCACGTGCCACAGCGCGAGGGCGGGGTGGTCGCCGTACCGCTCGGCCAGTGCGGAGGCGATCCGGCGGGCCGCGTTCCGGTAGGCGGGCGCGGCGAGGCAGTACGTGTTGCGGCTGCCGTGGACGTGGCGGGTGCCCTCGGGGGTGACCGGGAGCGCGTCGGGGTGGGCCAGGGTGAACCAGGGCGGCGGGGAGGCGGTCGGGGTGGCCAGGTCGACGGCCACGCCGTTCGCGTGCAGCCGTTCGACGTGCGCGTCGAGCCAGTGGAAGTCGTAGCGCCCTTCCTCCGGTTCGAGCAGGGCCCAGGAGAAGATGCCCACGCTGGCCAGGTTGACCCTGGCCCGGCGCATGAGCTCGTCGTCCTCCTTCCACACCGGTTCGTCCCACTGCTCGGGGTTGTAGTCCCCGCCGAAGGCGAGACCGCCCAGGTGGTCGGTGATGCTGCGAGCGGTCATGAGGGCTCCTCGGGTGGGGAGTCGAGTGGGTGGCGCCGGCGATCTGCCGGGGCGGGGCCGGTGGTGAGGGGGAGGACGTGGCGTGTCGAAGCGCTTCACCGACAGGCGCAAGTTAACGGTGATGTTTCACGTAAAACAAGAGTCTGTAATGCGCGAAGCTGTATGTACTGGTCACTTGTCGATCTGTCAGTGCACGAGGCATCGTTGAAGCGCTTCGGTGCTTTGCTTCGAACCGGGTGTGAGGCGCACGTGCGACCCTGGAACGGGCGGCTCCCTGTGCGCCCCTGTCCGCCCCACCTCCCGACCGAGGCACCGTGACCGAACTCCCGCCCGCCCAGACCTCTCCCGTCCGGCTGGACGGTCCGCCCGGCCTCGCGGCCGTCGGCATCGGCGTCCACGGTCCCGCCGGGCACGTGGACGAGTTCCAGCTGCCGCACCTGTGGCAGTTCCACCTCTACGGCTACGAGGCCGACCTGACCGTGGGCGGCGTCGAGCACCGGATCCGCCCCGGCACCGTCAGCCTCGTGCCGCCCGGAACGCCCGTGGTCTACCGCTACCGGGGCCGCTCCGAGCACCTCTACGTACATCTGCGCCTCGGAGCCGCAGGCATCGCCCGCGAGGTGCCGAGGGTTCAGCACGCCGGCCCGCGGGTCGCCGTACTGGAAGCCCGGTTGCAGCAGGCGCTGGCCTCCTGGCCGCAGACCCCGGGGCGGGCGGTGGCCGAGGTGTGGGCCGCGCTGTGGGCGGTGGCCGACATGGCACCGCTCCGGGACGGGGGTGCGCGGGTACTCCCTCCCGCCGTGGCCGCCGCGGTGGCCCTGATCGAGGCCCGGCTGGCGGAGCCGCTCGCGGTGACCGACCTCGCGAAGGCGGTGGGCATCTCGCACAACCACCTGACCCGCCTCTTCCGCAGCGCCACCGGGGAGACCGTGGTCGGCTACATCCGGGCCCGCAGGATGGAGCGGGCCCGGCACCTGCTGCGGGCCAGCACGCTCTCCGTCGCCGGGGTGGCCGCCGCCGTCGGCATCCCCGACCTCCAGGCGTTCAACAAGGCCTGCCGCCGGGAGCTGGGGGCCTCCCCGCGCGCCCTCAGGGCCGCGTAGAGCAGAGGCCGCACCCTGCCCGGCGCACCCCCGCAGGGTGAAAATCGACCACTGGTGGGTGAACGGGGCCCACGCGCTCCGCGGGCGTCCGCTCCTAGCGTGTGCCTCATGACGCACACCGAGGAACTCGTGAAAGCCGAGGAGTCGCCCCGACGGCAGGGCGGCACACTGCTCAGTTCGGTGCAGATGGCGCGCTTCGTGGCGAGCGGATCGCTGCGGCTCGACGCGGTGGTCCCGGCGGAGATGAACGCCGAGGCCCTGCACGTCCTGGCGGACGGAATGCCGTCGGTGCCGTACGGAACACCGCTGTCACAGGCCTACGCGCCGGGCTCGTTCGCCCGACGGCTGCTCGAACTGCCGCCGGTGTCAGGCGCGTTGCACAGTCTGGTGGGGCCGGAGCCGGCCGTGGACCACCACGCCGTGCACATCCGGGAGCCGCACGGGGGCGAGGCCCAGCCGCTGCACGCGGACGCCGTCATCGACATACGGCCCGACGCGTTCGACGTCCAGCTGATGTACTACCCGCAGCAGGTGACCCTGGACATGGGCGGCACGCTGAGCGTGCCCGGCAGCCATCTGCGGCGCACCAACGAAACCGACACCGGCCGCTACCAGAACCTGCGGGGCCAGGACCGGCTGGTCTGCCCGGCGGGAACCGTGGTGTTCCTGCACCACGGACTCTGGCACGGGGGCCGCCGCAACGACAGCGGCATCCCGCGCTACATGTTCAAGATCCGCTTCAACCCGACGGTGCGCCAGCGCCTCCTGTGGGACGTCACCGACCTGCACGACCCCCAGGTGCGCGACGCACTCGACGCGCACTTCCCGTGGTACGAGCAGGCAGGCGGCCGTCTGGAGCGGTACAACCGGGTCCTGCTGTGGCGCGAGCTGACCGGTGACCAAGGATTCGACCTCGACCACTGGGTGACCAGGGTCGCCAACCGCCCCGAGGTGGACGCCACATGACCGTCGACACGACGACCCCCGCCGCCGCACAGGGGGCCGGCACCCCCGTCCTGCGCCAACGGGTGCTGGTGCTGTACCTCTCCACCTCGGCCCTGGACTCCCCGGTCATCGGCTGGTCCCGCTACGACGGGACCGGCCGCACCTCCCCGACCACGGGGGACAGCGACGAGCCGCCGTACGAGACGGGCGTGGCGGCTCTGCGCGACGGCTGGCGCCTGATCCAGGCCGCGCAGCTGATCCCGTCCGGGGCGGGCAGCGAGTACGACGTCTCCTTCCTCAAGCACGAGTTCTTCTTCGAGCAGATCGTGGACGTGCGGGCGTAAGCGCTGGGCCTGGGAGGGGCCCGGCACGCACGGTGCCGGGCC
>NZ_JBSGZD010000294.1:0-9962 GCF_053610825.1 Streptomyces sp. NPDC054863
CCCTGGTGAATCCACACACACCGGCTTCCACGAAGTGGAGATTTCTGGACCGGTATCGGACCTGGAGGGCCTGGCGGGCGCCCGAAGACCCCAGCCCATCCACGCGCCCGGCCCCGGCGTAGTGGCACCGGATCACGTCGACCGTGACCCCCGTCCCACCCCGCCCCGCCCTAACGGATCGGCATGCCCGACAGCGTCCGCGCGATCACCAGTCGCTGGATCTCGCTCGTGCCCTCGAAGATGGTGTAGATCGCCGCGTCCCGGTGCATCCGCTCCACCGGGTACTCCCGCGTGTAGCCGTTGCCGCCCAGGATCTGGATCGCCTGCGCGGTCACCTTCTTGGCGGTCTCGCTCGCGTACAGCTTGGACATCGAGCCCTCCGCCGCGGTGAACGGCTTGCCCGAGACCGCCATCCAGGAGGCACGCCACACCAGCAGGCGGGCGGCGTCGATCTGGGTGCGCATGTCCGCCAGTTGGAAGGCGATGCCCTGGTTGTCGATGATGGGGCGGCCGAACTGCTCGCGGGTCCTGGCGTAGTCGAGGGCGACCTCGTAGGCCGCGCGCGCCGTACCGACGGCCATCGCACCGACTGCGGGGCGGGATGCCTCGAAGGTGGCCATGGCCGCGTTCTTCACGCGTTCACCGCCGCCCTTGGCCGCCCGCTCGCGGGCCCTCGCCAGGCGCTCGTCGAGCTTTTCCTTGCCGCCGAGGAGGCAGGAGCCCGGGATGCGGGCGTCCTCCAGGACCACCTCCGCCGTGTGCGAGGCGCGGATGCCGTGCTTCTTGAACTTCTGGCCCTGGGAGAGCCCTGGGGTCGCGGGCGGGACGATGAAGGAGGCGTGGCCCTTGGAGCCGAGGGAGGGGTCGACGCAGGCGACGACCACGTGGACGTTGGCGATGCCGCCGTTGGTCGCCCAGGTCTTGGTGCCGTTGAGGACCCACTCGTCCTTCGCCTCGTCGTACACGGCGCGGGTGCGCATTGCCGCGACGTCCGAGCCCGCGTCCGGCTCGGACGAGCAGAAGGCGGCGAGCTTCACGTCGTTCGCGTCGCCGTACATCTGGGGTATCCAGGTGCCGATCTGCTCCTCGGTGCCGTTGGCGAGGACGCCGACCGCGGCCAGGCCCGTTCCGACGATGGAGAGCCCGATACCTGCATCGCCCCAGAACAATTCCTCCATAGCCATGGGGACGCCGAGGCCCGTAGGGTCGAAGTACTGCTGGGCGTAGAAGTCGAGCGAGTAGATTCCGACCTTGGCGGCCTCCTGGATCACCGGCCAGGGCGTTTCCTCACGCTCGTCCCACTCCGCTGCGGCCGGGCGCATCACATCCGCGGCGAAACCGTGGATCCAGTCCCGGACCTGCTTCTGGTCGTCATTGAGATCGAGCGTGAACTCGGCCATGTCCCCTCCAGCGCGTGCAAGTTACTTGCGGTAACCCCGAGTGTGTTACCCGCGAGTAGCCCCTGTCAACAGTCGGCCCGACAGTCGGCCGCCGACGGGCAGTGTTACGTTGCGCGGGCGTCACGGAACGGAATCACCTGGGCGGGGAGAGCACACGATGGAGACCACACAGCAGGCCGGATCGCAGCGGTCGAGTGCCGAGACCCGGCGGCGCGAGCTGCTCGAAGCCGCGGACCGGGTGGTCCTGCGGGACGGCCCACAGGCCTCCATGAACGCGATAGCGGCCGAGGCGGGCATCACCAAACCGATCCTCTACCGGCACTTCGGCGACAAGGGCGGCCTCTACCGCGCCCTCGCCAAGCGGCACACCGATGCACTGCTGGCCGCCCTGCGCGCCGCGCTGGACGCCCCCGCCGAGCGGCGCGAGCGGGTGGAGCGGACGCTCGACACCTATCTCGCGGCGATCGAGTCCCGCCCGCAGGTCTACCGGTTCCTGATGCACCCGGCGGAGGACGCCACCACCCCGCAGCCCGAGCAGGGCTTCGACGTGGGCCGTCACTCGGCGCCGCTGCTGCGGCGGATGGGCGAGGAACTGGCCGAGGTGATCGCCGAGCGCGTAGACCTCGGCCCGAACAGCGAGCAACTGGCCCGGGTCTGGGGCCACGGCATCGTCGGCATGATGCACGCGGCCGGCGACTGGTGGCTCGGCGAACGTCCTTGCTCCCGCGCCGAGTTGGTGAGCAGCCTGGCCGATCTGCTGTGGGGACGGCTCGCGGCTGCGGGCGACCGGCCGGGCGGCCCGGGGTTCTGACGCAGCACCACCGCACAACGCCACCGCGCAACGCCACCGCCACCGCCACGCAGCAGCACCGCACCGCCGTCTCGACACCACCGCACAGCCCCGGCCTCGTACCGTACGAACGCCTCGCACGAACGCCTAGGCGGTACGCCCCCACGGCGCCCTGCGCACCGCCCGCTGCACCTTGGCCCTGCGCCAGCCGGTGAGCCGGTCCGGGTAGACCAGCCCGTCGAGGTGGTCGCACTCGTGCTGGAGGCAGCGGGCGAAGAACCCGGTGCCGGTGATCGTGACCGGCTCGCCCGTCATGGTGAAGCCCTCGACGACCGCGTGGTCGAAGCGCGAAGTGCCCGCTTCCAGACCCGGCAGGGAGAGGCAGCCCTCCGGGCCGCGCACGGCGGGGCCGTCGGCCTCGACGAGGCGGGGGTTGACGACGTGACCGAGGTGGCGGACGTCCTCGTCGTCGGGGCAGTCGTAGACGAAGACGCGCAGGGACTCCCCGACCTGGTTGGCGGCGAGGCCGACGCCCTCGGCCGCGTACATCGTCGAGAACAGGTCCTCGATCAGTCCGGCGAGGGCCGGACCGAAGTCGGTGACCGGCTCGCAGGGGGCGTGCAGGACGGGGTCGCCGAGCAGCGTCATCGGGCGTACGGTGCCGGAACTGCCGGGAATGGGACGGTGTCGCATGGCCGCAAGCGTACGTTCCTCAGCAGGTCACGTACCGTCGAGCCTGGTCCGCGCCCTTCCCCACGGGTGCCGCGGTTCGGGCACGCGGCGGGATCTCGATAGGCTGAGCCCCGACTGTTGACCGGTGGACCTGGGGCAAGTGCGGCGCCGGATGCAAGGAGGATCAGTGACGATGGCAGGCAACACGGAGCCGTTGTCGCCGCGGGCCAAGCTGGCCGTGACGGCAGGCAAGGCCGCGGCGGCGGTGTCCCGCGCCGCGGGGCGCGGCAGCGGTTCGGTGATCGGCGGCAAGGTCGCGCTCAGACTCGACCCGGACCTGCTGGGACGACTCGCAAACCACCTGGACGTGGTGCTTGTCTCGGCGACCAACGGAAAGACGACGACGACCCGGCTGATCGCGGAGGCCCTGCGGGCCAGCGGTCCGGTCGTCTCCAACGCGCTCGGCGCCAACATGCCGGCGGGCATCACCTCCGCCCTGGCGGGCGGCTCGGACGCGAAGTACGGCGTGATCGAGGTCGACGAGAAGTACCTCGCAGGGGTGGCGCGCGACGTGACGCCGAAGGTGATCGCGCTGCTGAACCTCTCCCGAGACCAGCTCGACCGGGCCGCGGAGACGCGGATGCTGGCGGAGAAGTGGCGTGAGGGCCTTGCGGGTTCGAAGGCCGTCGTCATCGCCAACGCCGACGACCCGCTGATCGTGTGGGCGGCGTCCTCGTCGCCCAACGTGGTGTGGGTGGCGGCCGGTCAGGAGTGGAAGGACGACGCGTGGTCGTGCCCCTCCTGCGGCGGTGTGATGCAGCGTCCGGGCGACGACTGGTTCTGCGGCGAGTGCGGTTTCCGCCGTCCGACGCCGAGCTGGGTGCTCTCCGGCGACCACGTCCTGGACCCGCACGGCTCCGCGTGGCCGATCCACCTCCAGCTGCCGGGCCGCGCCAACAAGGCGAACGCGGCCACCTCCGCGGCCGTCGCCGCGACCTTCGGCGTACCGCCGCAGGTGGCGCTGGAGCGGATGTACCAGGTGCAGGCGGTGGCCGGACGGTACGACATCGTCCAGTTCCAGAACCGTGAACTGCGGCTGCTGCTCGCGAAGAACCCGGCCGGCTGGCTGGAGACCTTCTCGCTGATCAACCCGCCGCCGACGCCGGTGATCCTGGCCGTCAACGCCCGTGGCGCCGACGGCACCGACACCTCCTGGCTGTGGGACGTCGACTACACCCGGCTCGCCGGTCACCCGATCTTCGTGCTCGGCGACCGCAAGCTGGACCTGGCGGTACGGCTCGAAGTGGCCAACCTGGACTTCCGGGTGTGCGAGACCCTCGACGAGGCCGTGCAGCTCGCGCCGCCCGGCCTGATCGAGACGATCGCCAACTACACCGCGTTCCAGGACCTCCGCCGCCGCGTCGGCAACTGACAGAAACCGCAGAGGATCATGACTCGAATGAACGACAGCAGTCTGCGGCTGGTCTGGATCTACCCGGACCTCCTCAGCACGTACGGCGACCAGGGCAACGCCCTCGTCGTCGAGCGCCGGGCCCGGCAGCGCGGCCTGGACGTGCAGCGCGTGGACGTCCGCAGCGACCAGCCCATCCCGACCTCGGGCGACATCTACCTGATCGGCGGCGGTGAGGACCGCCCGCAGCGACTGGCGGCCGAGCGGCTGCGCAAGGACGGCGGTCTCAGCCGCGCCGTGTCCAACGGTGCGATCGTCTTCTCCGTCTGCGCCGGTTACCAGATCCTGGGCCACGAGTTCATCAACGACCTCGGGCAGCGGGAGCAGGGTCTCGGTCTGCTCGACGTGGTCTCCACCCGCGGCGAGGGCGAGCGCTGCGTCGGCGACGTGCTCGGCGACATCGACGGCCCGTTGAACCTCCCGCAGCTCACCGGCTTCGAGAACCACCAGGGCGTCACCCATCTCGGCCCCACCGCCCGCCCCTTCGCCCGGGTCCGCCTGGGCAAGGGCAACGGCACGGGGGACGGCACCGAGGGCGCGTACAACGACACCGTCTTCGGTACGTACATGCACGGCCCGGTGCTGGCCCGCAACCCGCTGATCGCGGACCTGCTGCTGAAGCTGGCCCTCGACGTGAACGCGCTGCCGCCGACGGACGACCGCTGGTACGAGGCGCTGCGCGCCGAACGCATCGCGAGCGCCGCGCAGCCCGCCTGACGCTGATTCACGGCGTCCGTCCTCCGCACGGAGTACGTCCACCCGTTGGACGCCCGGTTCGGTCCCGTCACCCCGCGCTTGTAGGGTGACGGGACCCGCCCGGACGACGTGGTCCGGTCATTCGGCCCACGTTGCAAAGGTATTCGCGCCATGCGCATTGGTGTCCTCACCTCCGGCGGCGACTGCCCCGGCCTGAACGCCGTCATCCGCTCCGTCGTCCACCGTGCCGTCGCCGACCACGGCGACGAGGTCATCGGCTTCCACGACGGCTGGCGGGGCCTCCTGGAGTGCGACTACCGCCCGCTCGACCTGGACGCCGTCAACGGCATCCTGGCCCGCGGCGGCACCATCCTCGGCTCCTCCCGCGTCCAGCCCGCACACCTGCGGGGCGGCGTGGAGACGGCCCGCGGGCACGTCGCCGACCTCGGTCTCGACGCGATCATCCCGATCGGCGGCGAGGGCACCCTGAAGGCGGCGCACCTGCTCTCCGAGGCGGGCCTGCCCATCGTCGGCGTACCGAAGACCATCGACAACGACATCGCGTCGACGGACGTCACCTTCGGCTTCGACACCGCGGTGGGCGTCGCCACCGAGGCGCTGGACCGGCTGAAGACCACCGCCGAGTCCCACCAGCGCGTGCTGATCGTCGAGGTCATGGGCCGGCACACCGGCTGGATCGCGCTGCACTCCGGGATGGCGGCGGGCGCGCACGCCATCGTCGTCCCCGAGCGGCCCTTCGACATCGGGGAGCTGACCGAGCTGGTCGGCAAGCGGTTCTCGGCGGGCAAGAAGTTCGCGATCGTGGTCGTCGCGGAGGGCGCCAAGCCGCGCGAGGGGTCGATGGAGTTCGACATCGGCAAGAAGGACCAGTACGGGCACGAGCGCTTCGCGGGCGTCGCCAACCAGCTCGCGATCGAGCTGGAGGAGCGCCTCGGCAAGGAGGCCCGCGCGGTGATCCTCGGCCATGTCCAGCGCGGCGGGACCCCGACCGCGTACGACCGGGTGCTCGCGACCCGCTTCGGGTGGCACGCGGTGGAGGCGGCGCACCGCGGCGAGTTCGGCATGATGACGGCGCTGCGCGGCACGGACATCGAGATGGTGTCCCTGGCCAGTGCGGTCGAGGAGCTGAAGACGGTTCCGGTGGAGCGGTACGCGGAAGCCGAGTGCGTTCTCTGAGGCCCCGTGCCCGACGGACGCATGCCTCCGGACGGACGTATGCCTGACGAACTGCCCCCGGTCGCCGACGCGGCCGGGGGCAGTTCTACTCTGGACCGGACAACCGGCACTAATCAGGAGTCAGCGGATGGACCACAGCGGGCACGGCATGAACATGGATCTGCCGCCGTTCACGCTGGGACGGGGCCTTGAGCTCTCCCCCGATCCCTTCTTCCTGATCGGCTGCCTGACGGCGCTCGCCCTGTACGGGTGGGGCGTGGTGCGGCTGCGTCGGCGCGGCGACGGCTGGCCGGTCGGACGGACGGTCTTCTTCGTCATCGGCGTGCTGACCGTGCTGCTGGTGATGTGCACCAAGATCAACGACTACGGCATGGTCATGTTCAGCGTGCACATGGTGCAGCACATGATCGTCAGCATGCTGTCGCCGATCCTGCTGCTGCTCGGCGCCCCGGTGACGCTGGCGCTGCGCGCACTTCCGGTGTCGGGGCGCGGGCGCAAGGGTCGCAAGGGTCCGCGCGAACTGCTCCTGGCGCTGCTGCACAGCCGGTACATGAAGATCATCACGCACCCGGCGTTCACCATCCCGCTGTTCATCGCGAGCCTGTACGGCTTCTACTTCACCCCGCTCTTCGACATGCTCATGGGCAATGCGGTCGGGCACGTCGCGATGATGGTGCACTTCCTCGCCGTCGGCCTGATCTTCTTCTGGCCGATCATGGGCGTCGACCCGGGGCCGCACCGGCCGGGTTACGTGATGCGGATGCTGGAGCTGTTCGCGGGCATGCCCTTCCACGCGTTCTTCGGCATCGCGCTGATGATGGCGACGCAGCCGATGGTGGAGGCGTACAAGAACCCGCCCGCCTCGCTGGGCATCGACGCGCTCGCCGACCAGAACGCGGCGGGCGGCATCGCCTGGGCGTTCAGCGAGATCCCGTCCGTGCTGGTGCTGATCGCGCTGGTCTTCCAGTGGTACCGCTCCGAACAGCGCGTGGCGCGGCGTTCGGACCGGGCGGCGGACCGGGACGGCGACAAGGAGCTGGAGGAGTACAACGCGTACCTGGCTTCGCTGCGGGCGCGGGGCGGCGCGTCGTAGGCACTGCGGCTGTTCAGGCGCACAGCTGTAGCGGTGGCGTGCCCCGGCGGGTGACGATGGCCCTCCACTCGGAGTGAGGGGGCGCGCATGTCCGGTTCGCCGAAGTCGATGGGACTGCTCACCGTAGGAACGCTGGTGGTCGTCACCGCGTACACGGCCACGATGGGCAGCAACGGCTGGCTGTGGTTCGGCTGGGTGGTGCTGCTGCTGGCCACCGTGGGAACGGCGGCGACGACGCGGGGCCGCTGAACGGGGGGGCGGCCACGCGTCGTACAGGGCGCCCCGGGGCGGTCAGAACGGGGCGCTCGGCGCCGGACCGGCAGGGCAACGCACGCTCAGAACCGGAACACCGGTCCGGTCTCCGCGTCGAGCAGGCAGGCGTTGCTGAAGGTCTTCTCCCAGTGGACGGTACGTCCGCGCCAGGTGCCGTCCGCCGTCGCCGTCACCGGGTCGTACTCCTTGGTGCACGGGTGCGGGTCGCCCCGCAGTGCGTCGAAGTCGCCGCGTGCCCAGGTCAGGGCGGAGCACGCGGCCTGCGCCTCGGGGTGGGCACCGCCCGGCCGCGGCGAACAGCGCAGGCCGACGCCGCGGATCCAGGTGCCGTCCGTGCCGGCGACGGTGAGCAACAGGCCCCTCTGGGGGGCGGGGTGGCTCTCGGCGACGGCGGTGGCCGCCGGGGCGAGGGCGAGCAGGGCGACTGCCGTGACGGCTGCGGAGCGGATGCGCATGGGGCCTCCAGGTCGGGAACGGGGTGTCGGGAAGAGCGCACCCGCCGCCGCGGGCCCCGCCAACCGGCCACGCCGTCCACCGCTCCGCCGTCGCCCGTCCGGGGGCGCCGCGTTGCCCCACCTGGTCCCTTCCGGAGCTCGCTCGGCCCCCTGCTCGAAGCGTCCTGGGGGCCGTCGGAAGTGACGTACCGTACACACATGATCGTATTCGCGCCGGCCGGAGTCTTCCTGCTGGCCCTCGCCGTCAGCATGCTGCGCGACCGACGACGTCTGCGGAACGGCGTCTACCTGGTCTTCGCCCTCTTCTTCGCGCTCATCGGCGTGATGCTGAAGGCGGGGCAGACGCATCCCCGCCTCGCGGGCGCCTTCGCCGCGGTGCTCCTCCTGCTGGCCGTGTTGTCCGCGCTGACCCTGGCCGTGTTCCTGATCAGGAACGGTCTGACGATGGTCCGCAAGGAGGGCCGGAGCCCGGCCAATCTCCTCTCGCTGCTGGCGGGCCTGGGCATCGTCGGGCTCTCCGTGATGCTCGTCGCGACGCTCGCGACCGGCTCGCGCACGCTGGGCACGGTGACGGTGGTCGCGGTCCTGGTCGTCGGTTACGTGTCGTTCCTCTTCACCTGTTTCCTGCTGTACTCGCTGCTGTACGGCTGGTTCAGGCCCCGGGGCCGTCTCGACTTCGTCGTCGTGCTGGGTTCGGGACTGATCCGCAACAAGGTGCCGCCGCTGCTCGCGAGCCGGCTGAACAAGGGCCGTGCGCTGTACGACGCCCAGGTCGCGGCCGGCGGGAACCCGATGATGGTCACCTCGGGCGGGCAGGGCCCGGACGAGGACCGTCCGGAGGCGCAGGCCATGGCGGAGTACCTGGTCGAGGCGGGCGTACCCGAGGACCGGATCCTCCAGGAGGGCAGGTCCCGCACCACGGAGGAGAACCTGACCTTCAGCGGCGCCATGATGCGCGACGCGGACCCCGGCTACCGGTGCGTGGTCGTCACGAACAACTACCACGCCTTCCGGGCCGCCCTGATGGCCCGCAAGACCCACATCAACGGCCAGGTGATCGGCTCGCCCACGGCCCGCTACTTCTGGCCGAGCGCGGTCATCCGGGAGTTCGCCGCGGTCTTCATGGGGCACAAGGTGATCAACTTCGGGATGTGCGCGCTGCTGGTCCTCATGGGCTCGCTCTCCGGCCTCGCCTGATCCGCCCGCGGGGCCCGGCCACGGATCGCGTACGTGGCCGGGCCCCGCGGCGTGTTTCGGCCGTTGCCGTCGCGGCCGTTGCGTCCCTTCGGAGGGCGGGCATGATGCCGGGTGGACATCGCAGTCGATTCCGGTGCTTGGCCGGACGTCGGGAGTTCGCTCATGCGTATGCCTCGGGCCGTCACTGCGGCAGCGGCCACCGTCCTCTGCGGGACGGCCGTCGCCTGCGGAGGAACCGACGGGGACAAAGGGAGCAGGGAGGGCAGAAGCACGCTGACGATCGCGGTCAGGGACGACCTCCCCGGCATCGCGATGCGGACCCCCGACGGTGTGTACGAGGGCTTCGACATCGACGTCGCGACCTACGTCGCGGGGAAGCTGGGCGTGCCCGCGAGCAGGATCAGGTGGAAGGCCGCGGTGCCGGCCGAGCGGGAGAATCTGCTCACCCGCGGGGACGTCGACCTGGTGATCGCCTCCTATTCGATCACCGAGCAGCGCAAGCGGAAGGTCAGCTTCGCGGGCCCCTACTTCCTGGCCCACCAGGACCTCCTGGTCCGCGCGGACGACCGTTCCATCCGGAGCGCCAAGGACCTCAACCGCAAGAAGCTGTGTTCCGTGACCGGCTCGACGTCCGCGCAGAACGTGAAGAACAAACTCGCCCCCGACGCCGACCTCCAGGAGTTCGCCTCCCCCACGGAGTGCCTGACGGGCCTGGAGA
>NZ_JBSGZD010000295.1:0-9874 GCF_053610825.1 Streptomyces sp. NPDC054863
GCACCTCCGGTGGGCGGAGGTGCTGTCCGCGGCTGCGGTCGACCGGCTGCGAGTGCGGGTCGCCGGGGGCGGTACGGCATCCCGGACAGCGCCCCGGACCCCGCCCGTATGATCAAGGGATGAATTCCGCACATCCGACCCTGGCCGAAATCCTTGAGGGCGAGGGACCCGACCACACGGACCTGCTCGCCGCCGTCGTCGCCGACGGCGTGATCATCGCCGTGGACGAGGCCGGGTCCGTCGTCTTCATCCGCGGCGAGGACGGCAAGCCCTGGCTGCCCGCCTTCGCCGACGAGGCCACCTGCGCCCGCGACATCGTGCACGGCACGCCGTTCCTGTGCGACGCGGCCCGGCTGCTCGACATCGCGGCGCGCACCGGGGTCAGGACGATGACGGTCGCTTCGGCGACGCAGTGCGCGACGGTGCCGATCGCACTGGTGGGCAGGGCGGCCGGCCGGCAGTCCTAGGGCCGGACCGCCCCTGACGACCGTCACCCGGCCGGCGTACGTACGGTGTCGCCGCACACCACGCCGTGTGATGAATGGAGCACTGTCTGCTACCGGTTGTCTCGCGGAGGGTCCCCCCATGCGCACCGTTCGAGAGTCCGTGCTGGACGTCCTCCGGGCTCGCGGGATGACGACCCTGTTCGGCAATCCTGGCTCCACCGAGCTTCCGATGCTCAAGGAGTTCCCGGAGGACTTCCGGTACGTGCTCGGGCTCCAGGAGGCCGTGGTCGTCGGCATGGCCGACGGGTTCGCCCTCGCCTCCGGCACGACCGCCCTGGTGAACCTGCACACCGGACCCGGCACCGGGAACGCGATGGGCGCCATCCTCAACGCCCGCGCCAACCGCACCCCCATGGTCGTCACCGCGGGCCAGCAGGTCCGCGCGATGCTCACCATGGAGGCCCTGCTCACCAACCCCCAGCCCACCCACCTCCCGCTGCCCGCCGTGAAGTGGGCGTACGAGCCGCCGCGCCCCGCGGACGTGGCCCCCGCACTGGCCCGGGGTGTCCAGATCGCCGAAACCCCGGCGCAGGGGCCGGTGTTCCTGTCGCTGCCGATGGACGACTTCGACGCCGAGGTCGACGAGGAGACGGACCGGGCCGCGGCCAGGACCGCGGCCCGTACGGTCCTGCACGCCGCCGCCCCCGGCGAGGAGGCGGTGCGGCGACTGGCCGACCGGCTGGCTTCCGCGCGCAGTGCCGTCCTGGTCGTCGGCAACGACGTCGACGCTTCCGGCGCCTGGGACGACGTCGTCGCACTGGCCGAGCGGACCGGGCTGCCGGTGTGGTCCGCGCCCACCGAGGGCCGGGTGTCGTTCCCGAAGTCGCACCCGCAGTACCGGGGCGTGCTGCCGCCCGCGATCGCACCGCTCTCCGGCTGCCTGGCGGGCCACGACCTGGTGTTCGTGATCGGCGCCCCGGTCTTCTGCTACTACCCCTACATTCCCGGCAGTTACCTGCCCGAGGACGCCGAGCTCGTCCAGCTCACCCGGGACGCGGAGGAGGCCGCCCGCGCCCCCGTCGGGGACGCCGTGGTCGCCGACCTCGCGCTGACGGTACGGGCCCTGCTCACCCATCTCCCGGGCCGTGACACCCGGGGAGCGGCCGAGCCCGAGCCGCAGCGACAGGAGGCCGCCCCCTCGCTGGACGCGGACGGCGCCCTCACCCCGCTCGCCGCGATGACCGCCGTCGCCGCGGGCGCCCCCGCGAACACCCTGTGGGTCAACGAATCCCCTTCCAATCTGGGGCAGTTCCACGAGGCGACCCGGATCAGCACCCCCGGCTCCTTCCTGTTCACCGCGGGCGGCGGTCTCGGCTTCGGGCTCGCCGCCGCCGTCGGGGCGCAGTTGGGCGCGCCGGACCGGCCCGTGGTGTGCGTGATCGGCGACGGCTCGACCCACTACGCCGTACAGGCGCTGTGGACGGCCGCCACGTACAAGGTGCCGGTCACCTTCGTCGTCCTGAGCAACCAGCGGTACGCGATCCTCCAGTGGTTCGCCCGGCTGGAGCAGGCGCAGGGGGCGCCGGGTCTGGACATCCCCGGTCTGGACATCGTGTCGATCGCCGCCGGGTACGGCGTCCGCTCCCACCAGGCGTCCGGCGCCGACGAACTCACCAAGCTCGTACGGGAGTCGGCGCTCCAGCAGGAGGCGCCGGTGCTCATCGACGTACCGGTCAGCACCGAACTGCCCTCCCTTTAGGGCCAGCCTTGAGAGCGCGTTGCCCACACCCCGCACCCCGGTCCCTCGAAAGCCGTCCCGTCCCGGAAGGCCGTCATGACCCTCACCACCGGCTCCGCCCCGCTGCTCGCCCGGCTCGCCGCCGTGCTGCCCGCCGACGCGCTGCTCACCGATCCCGTCGAACTCGCCGCCCACTCAAGGGATTCCGCCCCCTTCTCGGAGTGCGGTACGCCCGCGGTGGTCGCCGTCCCCCGGACCGCCGAGCAGGTCGCGGAGCTGATGGCGGTGGCGTACGAGAGGGGGGTGCCGGTCGTTCCGCAGGGGGCCCGCACCGGTCTCGCGGGGGCGGCGAACGCCGTCGACGGGTGCATCGTGCTGTCCACCGCCGCGCTGGACCAGATCCTGGAGATCGACCCGGCCAACCGCCTCGTGCGCTGCGAGCCCGGCGTCACCACCCGGGGCCTCGCCGACGCCGTCGCCGAGCACGGGCTGAGCTATCCGCCGGACCCCGCGTCCTGGGAGCGCTGCACCATCGGCGGCAACATCGCCACCGGCGCGGGCGGCATCTGCTGCGTGAAGTACGGGGTGACCGCGGACTACGTCCTGGGCCTCGACCTCGTACTGCCCGACGGGCGGCGCATGCGGACCGGCCGGGACACCGTCAAGGGCGTCGCCGGATACGACCTCACCCGCCTGATCGTGGGCTCCGAGGGCACGCTCGCCGTGGTCGTCGGCGCGACGCTGGCCCTGCGGCCTGCCAGGCCGCCCGCGCTGTCGCTGCTGGCCCAGTTCCCGAGCCTGACCGCCGCCGGGGACGCGGTGGCCGCGATCACCGCGGCCGGTCACGCCCCGTCCGCCGTGGAACTGCTCGACCGGGCGACGTCGGACGCGGTCGTGGCGTACGGTCATCCGCTGCTGCGCGCGGGCAGCGCCGCCACCCTGATCGTCGAGTGCGACACCGCCGACCCGGCCGCCGACCTCGCCGCGATCGCGGACCTCTGCAAGGAGGCGGGCGCAGGGAACGTCGACGCCGCCGCGACGGCCGAGGAGGCCCGGCAGATCATCGAGGCCCGCCGGCTGGTGAGCCCGGCGCTCGCCGCGCAGTGTGCGAAGAGGGGCGGCGCGGTCACCGCGTTCATCGAGGACGTGGCGGTGCCCCGCTCCCAGCTCGCCCGGTTCGTCGGCCTGATCGAGGGCATCGCGGAGCACCACGGGCTGACGATCTTCACGCTGGGTCATGCGGGGGACGGCAATCTGCATCCCACCGTCGTCTTCGACGAGTCCGATCCGGACGAGCTCCGGCGGGCGCGGACCGCGTACGACGACATCATGGCCGCCGGACTCGCCCTCGGTGGCACGAGCACCGGCGAGCACGGCATCGGCACTCTCAAGCGGGACTGGCTGGAGCGTGAACTCGGCCCGGTCTCCCTGGAGTTGCAGCGCGGCCTCAAGCGCCTCTTCGACCCGAAGAATCTGCTCAACCCCGGAAAGGTCGTCACGGCATGACCACGCTCCCCACCATCGCACCGCACACCACGGGCCGGGACGGGACCGCACCGGCGCCGCCGGTCCGGGCGGGGCGCGCCGATACGGTCCGCTTCGTCGCGACCCACACCCTGCCCGCTTTCGTCCGGGGGCTGGTCAGCCTGCGCTTCCCGGTGGTCTCCCTGTACGCGAAGGTCAACCAGAGCGCCTGGTCGAGCGCCACGCTGCGGGCGATGAAGCGCAAGTACGGCGGGGCACCCGTCCTGGTGCGCGGGCTCTCCGGCGACATGCTCGTGCTCTTCGAGCAGAGCGACATCCGGCGGTTCTTCGCGGAGCCGGTGATGACCCTCGCCATGGACCCGCCCGACAAGTACGACAGCCTGAGCGTGTTCGAGCCGAACGGGGTCATCTGCTCGCGCGGGGCCCGCCGCGAGGAGCGCCGCGACCTCAACGACGAGGTCCTCGCCTGGCACGATCCTGTCCACCCCGACTGTACGGATTACCTGCGCATCGTCGCGGAGGAGAGCCGGGCGCTGACCGGGTCCGGCACGCTCGCGTTCCCCGCGGTGCTGGAGGCGGTGAGCCGGGTCTCCCGGCGGATCGTGCTCGGCGACCTGGCCGCCGACGACACGGAACTCGCGGGCTGGCTGGGGATGTTGCGCCGCCGCAGCAACTGGATGGGCAAGGTCAGACCCCGCGACAGCAAGGCCCTGTACGCCAGGGTGGAGGCCCGGGTCGCCCAGTACGCGGCGACCGCGCCCGCCCACACCCTGGCGGCCCGCGCGCT
Organism: Streptomyces sp. NPDC054863; assembly: GCF_053610825.1. Lineage (NCBI taxonomy): Bacteria > Bacillati > Actinomycetota > Actinomycetes > Kitasatosporales > Streptomycetaceae > Streptomyces > Streptomyces sp. NPDC054863. The sequence continues at coordinate 4,457 of NZ_JBSGZD010000295.1, forward strand.
GGCCGCACCCTCCCCCGAGGGCACCGACCCGCTCGGCCAGACCCACCACTGGCTGCTCGCCACCGACATCTGCACGGCGGCCGTCGTCGCCCGCACCCTGCTGCTGCTCGCCGCGCACCCGGCCGAGCAGCAGGCCGCGTACGACGACGTGCAGGCGGGCGGGCCCGGGTTCCCCCGGCTGCGGGCCTGTGTGCAGGAGTCCGTACGGCTGTACCCGGTCGTCCCCGATCTCGTGCGGGTCACCCGCGAGGAGACCGAGTGGCGCGGGGTGCGGCAGCCCGCAGGGACCGCCGTCCTGGTGCCGATCGGTTTCCACCAGCGCGACCCCGACGTGGTGCCCGGGGCCCAACTCTTCGCTCCGGGGCGGTGGTTGAAGCCGGGAGCGGACCGGGACACCACGATGGCGCCGTTCGGCCAGGGCCCGGGCCGCTGTCCCGGCGACCAACTGGGGCTGCTGCTCGGCTCCGCGCTCTGCGCCGAAGTGCTGCGCGGCCACCGCCTCACCGGCGAGCACCCCGTCCTCGACACCGGGCGTCCCCTTCCCGGCGTCCTGGACACCGGCAAGATCCGGCTGGGGCTCGCCCCGCGCTGAACCAGGCGCGACCCGTCCGATCCGCGAACCCCGACCCCACCGGGAAGAGCCCCGCCATGTCCGACTTCATGCACGATCCACTGGCCGGTCCGCACGCCGGTCCGCACGGCACCGCAGTCGACCCCGGCTCCGAGCCCGACGTCGACTCGCTGCACCAGGTGTGCCGCGAGCTCGCCGAGGCCGCCGACGCCGTCCGGGAGGCGAGCCGGTACGCCTCGCACGTCGCCCTCGGTCCCCGGCTGCCGCTGACCGCGCTCGGCTCCCGCCGCACCCGGGCCGCCCAGCGTTCCCTGCTGCGCACCCTCATGGACCCGAAGGGCCTCGGCTGGGGTCCGCAGGGGCGCGGACCGCTCGCCGGGACGCTGTGGCTGGCCGGGGTGCTGACCAGCAGGGAGAACCTGGCCGTCAGCCTCGCCGTCGCGGGCCTCAAGGCCCGCATCAGGGCCGCCGCCGTGCGCCACCCGGAGCTGCTCGACCACCCGGCCACCTCGAAGGTGCTCAAGGCCATCGAGGAGGACCGGCAGGTCGAGGCGTTCCGCACGTTCAAGGCGCTGCTGCACGCGGAGGGCGCCGAGTACGCGCTGGCGCTGCTCGCGCCGTCGTTCGCGGACATCATCGCCTGGAACGCGCTCACCGACGAGAATCCGTACAACGACAACGCGGGCTGGCAGGTCGCCACGGGCCGCGCCCTGACCTCGGACTACCTGGTGGGGGCGAACGGCCGCATCTGGGACTTCCTGGACCGGGGGAAGGGCCGCGCCGAGCCGCACACCCCGGACCCGGAGCTCGTCGGGGCGCTCGACATGTCGGGCACCCTCGTCGGCCACATCACCAACATCGGGCTCATCGGCACCGCCGGTCTCCTCCTCGTCCAGCAGGTCATCGGCCCGGACGGGGTGCAGCGGTACGTCGTCCAGTTCGCCGGCATGGCCCGCACGCTGGGCGCGGAGAGCCCGCAGGACCTGCTCGGCGCCATCGACTCGGTGGCGGGCGCCGACACCGCGTACAGCAGGGCCGTCCGCAAGGCGCTGCGCCAGGTGATCCCCTCGGGGGCGGAGGTCGCGCTGGTCGGGCACAGCCAGGGCGGGGTCACCGCGATGAACCTGGCGGGACACCCCGACTTCAACGCCCTGTACACGGTCACGCACGTCGTCGCGATCGGCTCCCCGATCGACCAGAAGCGGCCCGCCGATCCGCGGACGAAGGTGTTCTCGCTGGTCAACGAGCACGACATCGTGCCGAGTCTGGAGGGGCGTTCGGCGGTGTCGCCGTACCCGCTGGGCCCGGAGTTCACCGAGTACACCTGGACCGACGACACCCACGCCTTCCCGCTGTGCCACGCCGCCGAGCGGTACGCGCACAACCTCGCGCACGACGTCCCCGAGGCGAGCGCGCACGTCGACGCCGAGCTCGCCGCCTACCGCGGCCGGGTGACCGGAAACCGCTTCTTCACCCTCCACGACCGCTGAGGATCCCCGATGTCCGACACCGCCAGACAGCGCACCGACCAGCGCGCCGACGCACCGCACCCCGACGCTTCACACCCCGACGCCGCCCCTGCTCCCGCCCGTACCGAACCGCCCGAGCCCTTCGGCCCGCCCGGTCTGGTCGAGCGCATCGAGTCCGCCGCCTTCGCCCGTCTCAACAGGACCCGCGACTGGTGGGAGCTGCCCACCCTCCTCGGCATCGCGAACATCAAGGTGCTCCGCTCCGACCTGCGCCGCCACAACCTCCACGACACGTACGGCGCGGGCGGTGAGCGCCCCCGACGGCCCACCTCCGAGCTGGCCCCCTACCGGAGTTACGACGGCTCCGGCTACGACCCGTACGACGAGGACATGGGCCGGGTCGGCACCCGGCTCGACCGGAATTCCCCGCTCGACCTGGTCTTCCCCGACCCGGACGAGGAGTTGATGCGGCCGAGCCCGCGCGAGGTGAGCAGGCAGTTGCTCGCCCGCCGGAAGTTCGTGCCCGCGACGTCGCTCAATCTGCTGGCCGCCGCCTGGATCCAGTTCCAGAACCACGGCTGGGCCAACCACGGCGACAACGAACAGGCCGAGCCGTTCACCGTGCCCCTGGCCGCCGACGACGACTGGGCGCACTGCCCGATGCGGGTCAACCGCACCCGCCCCGACCCCGTCGCGCACAGCTCGCCCGACGCCCCGCCCACGTACGAGAACACGGTCACCCACTGGTGGGACGGCTCGCAGATCTACGGCTCGACCGAGGAGCGCTGCCGCTCGCTGCGCACCGGCGAGAGAGGCCGACTCCGCGTCGAGGAGGGCAGGTTGCCCGCCGACTCGCGCCCCGGGCTCGGCTGCCTGGACGCCACCGGCTTCAACAGCGACTACTGGACGGGCCTCTCCCTCCTGCACACCCTCTTCGCCAAGGAGCACAACTCCATCTGCGACCTGATCGCCGCCCAGCACCCCACCTGGGACGACGAGCGCCTCTTCCACACCGCGCGGCTGGTCAACACCGCCCTCATGGCGAAGATCCACACCGTGGAGTGGACGCCCGGCATCCTGGACACCCCGGTCGTCCGGCGGGCGATGAACGCCAACTGGTACGGCCTGCTGCCGCGTTGGGTGACCCGCCGGTTCGGCCCGATCGGCGGCGAGGCCCTCAGCGGCTGTCTGGGCTCGCGCACCGCGCACCACGCCGCGCCGTTCTCCATGACGGAGGAGTTCGTCTCGGCGTACCGGCTGCACCCGCTGATCCCCGACGAGCTGACGATCCGCGACCACCGCCGGGGCAGGGCAAGGGAGTTGATCGGTTTCGACGACATGCAGGGTGCCACCACGCGCTCCGCGATCGACGCGTACGGCACGACCGACCTGCTCTACTCCTTCGGCACCGCCCACCCCGGCGCCCTGGTCCTGCACAACCACCCCGACGCGCTGCGCAACCTCAGCCGTCTCTCCGGCGAGCACATCGACCTCGGTACGGTGGACATCCTGCGCGACCGCGAGCGCGGCATCCCCCGCTACAACGCCTACCGGCAGATGCTCCGCAAGCGCCCGGTCGCCTCCTTCGACGAACTCACCGGCGGGCACGCCGAAGACACCTCGCTGCTGCGGGAGTTGTACGAGAACAGGCTCGACCGCGTCGACACGCTGGTGGGCAATCTCGCCGAGCCGCGCCCGGCGGGCTTCGGCTTCAGCGACAGCCTCTTCCGGATCTTCATCCTGATGGCCAGCCGGCGGCTGAAGAGCGACCGCTTCTTCACCACCGACTACCGGCCGGAGATCTACACGGCGGAGGGCCTGGAGTGGGTCGACCGCAACTCCATGGTGACCGTACTGCTGCGCCACCACCCCGAGTTGGGCCCGGCACTCGCCGGGACGACCAATGCGTTCGCCCCCTGGGAGGGCCGGTCATGAGCCCCGCCACGAACCCTGCCACGAACCCTTCCGTGAGCCGCTACCCCACGGCCGCCCCCGCCCGCCCGGGACCCGCCCTGGGCCTGCGCATCCACGCGGGCAGCCTGCGCGACCACGCCGACCGGCTGCGCACGGCCGCTGCCGGGCTCGACTGGGAAGGTCCGCAGGCGGACGTCTTCCGCGCCCGCCTGCACCACCTCGCCTCCCGGTGCAGCACGGCCGCCGACGGACTGGCCAGGTCGGCGGCCCGGCTGGACGACGGCGCGGGAGGCAGGTAGGGCCTGTACGGTCTCAGCCCGCCGCCGTCTTGAAGATCCGGCGGATCTCCTCCTCCGGGTACGGAGTCTCCCGGCTCTCCTTCTCCACCTTGCCGATGAAGTCCGTCACGACCCTCGCGAGCGGTGCGTGCCGCACGAGGAGCGCGGTGACCCCCGGCGGCCCTGCCGGGGGACGCCCGCCTTCGGCGATCGTGCGGATCAGGGCCTCGCGCTCGGCCCGCCGGTACCCGTACAGGCCGACGATCAGCCAGTTCACCAGGTAGCTGAGCGCGTAGGCGCGGTCGTACGTACGGTGCCTGTCGAAGAAGTCGGCCTCTTCGGTCGACAGGTCGAAGCGGGAGGAGAGGGCCAGGCCGTAGTCGGTGAAGTAGAGGCGGTGGCCGTCGGTCAGGATGTTCTGGAAGTGGGCGTCGAAGTGCAGGAGGCCCCGGTCGTTCATGAAGGCGACCCCGGCCTCCAGCTCCCGCTCCACCAGGGCGCAGGCCCGGTCGGCGGCCGCCTCGTCCCTGGCTTGCAGCTGCTCGGTGAGCCAGCCTTGCAGGGTCTGCGGGAGGTGCTCCAGGAAGAGCACGAGGCTCGCCGGGGACTCCCGGAGGGCTTCGATGCGACGGCGCAGTCCCGGCCCGCCGCCCCAGTACGCCGCGACCCGGTCGACGTCGGCGAGCTCTTCCGGGAGGGGAGCCGGTTCCGGGTCGGGGAGTACGCGCCAGTGGTAGGTCAGGGGGAAGCCGTGGTACTGCCCGGCGAGCACCCAGTTCGTGGTCATGGTGTGCACGGCGGCCTCCCGCCAGACCCCGAAGCCGGGGCCGCCGACGGCGCCGACCCCGTACTGGCAGTGGACGGGCAGTCCGAACACGTCGGCCGTGGAGCGGGCGTGCTCCGGCCGCAGCTCCTGCCGGGTGAGCGGCACCCGCTTCACGAAGACCGGTGTGCCGTCGATCTCCAGCAGTGCCGACCGCCCGCCGATGCCGGAGCCGAGCGGGGCCGCGGTGTCGAGGAGTTCGCCCAACTCCCGGTCGCTGTACAGGGCGAGGGAGGTGGACACGGTGCTGTACGCGGAGGTCCGCGCGTCGGCCGTCGCAGTGGGGCCCTCGGTCATGGCGCGCAACTCCCGTACCTCGTCCGTTCGTTCCGGTGGCGTCGGTTCGACGGGGCGATCCTGGCG
>NZ_JBSGZD010000296.1:0-9837 GCF_053610825.1 Streptomyces sp. NPDC054863
CTCCAGAACACAAAACCAGAAGAGGTAATGATAAACATAAAGCCACGTGCAGCTCGGTCCGAGCCAGTCACTACGGAGTGCGGTGGGGCCACTACTCGCCCTGCGGGGCCTTCGTCAGATTCACCGGCTTCCCCTGCCCTTCGGGCGGAGTGATCACCAGGCCGGTGCCACCGGGCCCCGGGCCCAGCTCGAACGGTGGGCCGACCGGGCACTCCTTGGTCGGGGCGCGGCCGGGTACCGGCTGCGGCGGGGCGAAGGCCAGTTCGTCCGGCTCGGTCGCGACCGCCACCAGGGTCGAGGCCCAGGTGCAGCCCTCGCCCGGCCCTGAGCGCCGCACCAGCAGCAGTTGTTCGCCGATCCGTCCCTGCCGCATCTCGATCGTGGTGGTCGTGCCGGCCGCGGGAGCGGTCCGCCATCTCCCCAGGTACTTCGCCGGGACGGCTCGGGCCTTGTTCTCGCTGCGGCGCAGCGTCGCGTGGCGCGAGCCCGCCCGCCACTCCAAGGTGCCGTTCGCGCGGGCGGTGAAGGTGTGGTCCTCTGCGGATTCGCAGGCCCGTGGGGGGCCCGGGCGGAGACTGGCGTGGTCGCGCTTGATCTCCAGCCCGAGGAGCGAGACCTTGCGCGGGGACGACACGACGAGCGCGCCCGACCCCCTGCAGAGCCGCTGACCGTCCATGCCGAGGTAGGTGGCGTGAGCGTCCGGGTCGGCGGGGTCCGGGAGCTCGAACCGTACGTAGTCCCCGGTCCTGGTGCCGTCCGCCGCCAGTGCCAGCCCCGTCCAGGCCCCGGCGAAGCTGAACTTCCCCTGCCCGCCGGGTGATTCGCTGCCGTCCGCGCCGGGAGTTCCGCCGCCCCCGGCCGGCCAGTTCTCGTACGCGAGCGCCCCGCCGACGAGGATCACGGCGCCGATCACCAGCCCCAGGACCACCGACCGCAGCCGGGACCGGGGCGCGGGAGGCGGTCCACCGTCCAGCGGTGTCAGCCCCGGTCCCGTGCCCGCACCCGAAGCCGTCAGCGGCGCGTCGATGTCCAGCAACTTCGCCGACCTTCGCCCCAGTTGGGCCAGCAGTACCGACGGAAGCCACTGCCCTTCGCCGGGCTCCGGCGCGGTCCGCTCCGCGATCTGTGCCGGGGTCGGCCGTTCCCTGGCCGTCTTCGCCAGGCAGCTCCGTACGAGCGGTACGAGCGCCTCCGGCACCCCCGCCAGGTTCGGCTCGTCCTCGACGACGCGGAACATCAGGCTCACCGTCCCCTCCTCGCCCGCCCCCGCCCCGAACGGCAGCCGCCCCGTCGCCGCGTACACCAGCACCGCCCCCAGGCTGAACACGTCGCTCGCGGCGCTGAGCGGTCGTCCCCGCACCTGTTCGGGCGACATGAACCCGGGTGACCCGAGCACCGTCCCCGTGCGGGTCAGCGCCGCTTCCGGCGCCGGGCCCGCGCCCCGCGTCACTCTCCTCGCGATCCCGAAGTCGATGACCCGGGGCCCGTCCACGGTCAGCAGTACGTTGGACGGCTTCAGGTCCCGGTGTACGAGTCCCACCTCGTGCACGGCGTCCAGCGCCTGCGCCAACTGGTGGGCCAGCACCCGTAACGAGTGCTCGGGCAGCGGCCCGAAGCCCTCCTCGACGACCTCTTCCAGGGACGGCCCCGCGATGTACGCGGTCGCCACCCACGGCTCGGCCGCGTCCGTGTCCGCGTCGAGCACGGCCGCCGTCCACCGCCCGCCGACCCTCCGCGCGGCGGCCACCTCCCGCGCGAACCGCCGCCGGAACTCCGGCTCCGAGGCCAGTTCCGCCCGTACGAGCTTCACGGCGACCGTGCGCCCGCCCTCGGAACGTGCCAGGTACACCTCGCCCATTCCGCCCGCACCGAGCTTCCCGAGTAACCGGTACGGGCCGACGCGGGCGGGGCCGGAGCGCGGGAGGGGTTCCATGGTGGAAGGGTAGGTTCATCATGAACCAGGCTGACAGACAGTGCAGTTGTCGTTACTGGACCGCGACCGGCCGGGCCCCTGGCTTCCGGGCCCTACCAGGCTCGTCCTTCCGGGAGGCGGTCCAGGCCCGGAGCGGACAGATGCAGTACCTGGTAGCGCTCGGTGGCGGCCTCGTCCCTGCCATCCTCCGGTGCCACGGCGTCGTTCCACAGGACGAACCGCATCAGCTGCCAGGACCGCGGGTCGAAGGCCAGGGCGGCGGTGTGCACGTCCTCGCGGCGGGCGATCCCGCGGAGCTCCTCGACCTCCCGCTCGACCAGCGTGGCCAGACCGAGGCCGGTGGAGTCGGGGGTGGAGTCGGGGACTGAGTCGGAGTCGGGGCCGGGGTCGGCGGGGATCGGGGTGAGGCGGCGTGAGGCTGCCCCGGGGGATGCCGTGCGGGCGGGGCCGGCATGGCAGGCGATGCCGGTCCAGTGGTGTGCGGCAGGGCGCCCGAAGTCGCGGACGATGTTCTGGAATCCACCTCCGCCGACGAGGAAGCGGGCCATCGCGCCGGTGTCGTTCCACAGGTAGAAGGGCGCGTACTGGTTGACCGGCGAGCCGTCGGTGCCGCGTTCGCGGATGACGTACGCCTTCAGGCCCAGGCCCGCGCGGTCGTCGAGGACGTGGCCGCCGACGGCCACCCGCTTGCGGATGATCCCCATGTCGTAGTCGGCGGGCAGGGTGATCTCGTACTGCTTGGCGTACATGAAAGGTGCTGCCCCTTCTTGAGGGCTGAACTCCCGCTGTTCGGGGGATACTTGTCCGCTCGCGTGTCTGCTTACTTGTCGGCGATCGGGGCGTGTGCGGCCAGCAGTCCCAGTACTCCGGTGACCGCTTGGTCGAACGGGGCCGTGGAGTCGGCGGCGCGGGCCAGTACGTAACCGCCCTGCAGAACCGCGACGATCGTCGCCGCGGTGGCCTGCGGGTCCAGCGAGGCGTCCAGCTCGCCGCCCGCACGGCCCTCGGCCACGACCTCGGCGAGGCGTCCGCGCAGCCAGGCAAGGGTCTCCTCGACGGGGGCCCGCAGGACCGGGTCGGCCATGAGGTCCTGATCCTGGGTGAGACCCCCTATCGGGCAGCCCTTGAGGACCTCCCGCTCGCGGAGGAGGTAGGCGGTGATCCGTTCCGCGGCGGTACCAGGAGCGGCGAACTGCGCCTCGGCCTTGGCCCGCATTTCCTCAGCGGTACGGGTGATCGCGGCGAGCGCCAGATCGGGCTTGCCCGCGAAGTGGTGGTACATGCTGCCCTGTCCGGCTCCGGCCCGCAGCTGGATGGCTTTGGGGCTGGTGGCGGCGTAGCCGCGCTCCCACAAGAGGTCCCGGGTGCTTTCGATGAGACGTTCCGCAGTGCTCATGACGACGAGTGTACATACTAGTAGGTACAGAAATGACAGGCTGTCAGGCAGGAACGGCGCGGCAGTCGCCCCCACTCGCCCGCACTCGGATCACCTTGCCCAGGTCTCACCTTGCCCAGGTCTGGCTCATCCCGGTCCGGGGGTGGCTCGGCTCGTTGTTGATGGAGGGGCTTGGGCAGTTCGCGCAGAGGGGGTTGCCGGTCAGGCAGGTGTGGAGGACCGTGCTGAGCTGCTGGTCCAGGTGGGTGCTTTCGGGGGTGGAGGGTGGCGGGTCCTCCTCGGGAGGGTTCGGGGAGGGCGCGAGTGCGAAGGGCGCCGCGACGTGGAAGAGGGCGATCGCGAAGTGGGGCTCGTCCCAGTAGTTGGTGTCGGGGCGGCGGCAGAGGATTTCCCGCAGCCACGTCAGGGCCGCGCGCGACAGGGGATGGTCGTCGAGCAGGAGGGTGTGGTGCAGCAGGGCGGGTTCGGAGCGTTGGGCGGCCCGGGTCACGGGATGCTCGCGCACCCGCCGGGCCGCGCCCACGATCGCTTCGGCCAGTTGGCAGGGCAGCGGACGGGAGAAGTCGACGCAATTGTCGGCGAGGTGCTGAAGCCGTCTCAGCTCCGAGACCAAGACCTCGTCGAACAGGACGGACAGGTCGGGCCAAGTGCGGTTGAAAAACCGGGCGTTGGAGTCAGCGAGGTGCGCGATGCGAGACGTTTGAGGCTTGCGGGGGCCCTGCTCCGCCATGGCTGTCAGTACGGCTCGGTAGACCGTTCTGGTAGTCGGCGGGTTCTTCGCAGAGGGGTTCTTCCCGGGGAAGTTCGCGTACATGGGTGCAGCTTGTCGCGACGGCGCAAGGTAGGGGGGCAGAAATAATGTCTCACTTACACGTGTATGTGAGACATTTTTCGGGAGGGGGTGCTGGGCGGCGGGATTTTGGGCCGCGCAAGGTTCGTGCGAAGGAGTGAGCCGGCTCAGGGGCTGTTCAGCTGGAGCAGGTCCCAGCGGTTCCCGTAGAGGTCCCGGAAGACGGCGACCGTGCCGTACGGCTCGTGCCGTGGCTCCTCCTCGAAGACCACACCGGCCGCCCGCATGCGCGCGTAGTCACGGTCGAAGGCGTCGGTGTTCAGAAACCACCCGACCCGCCCCCCGGTCTGGTCCCCAACTCGGGCCACTTGGTCGGGGCCGGATCCCTTCGCCAGAAGCACGCCGGCTTCCCGCGCCCCCGGCGGCGCGACGACAACCCACCGCTTCCCGCCGTCGCCGACCGGGGTGTCTTCCCGCAGCTCGAAGCCGAGGGCGCTCGTGTAGAAGGCGACGGCCTCGTCGTAGTCACGCACGACCACTGTCACCAGTCCGAGGTGGGACACGTTCCTACACGGCCCACGCGACGAACGCGGACCAGTCGGTGGGTGAGACGGCGAGTGCGGGCCCGGCGGGGTTCTTGGAGTCGCGGATGTGGATGGTGTGAGGGCAGGACGAAACCTCGACGCAGTTCCCGCCGCCGCTGCTGTGGCTCGACTTCCGCCAGTCGTAGGCGACTTCGAGGCAGTTGCCGCCGCCGCTGTCGCTGTAGCTGGATTTGATCCACCGGAGGGTGTTGCTCATCTGTACTCTCCTGCCAACCGTTCGATGAGGCCCAGTGAGTCCTCCGAGCTGAGGGCCTGTGCCCGGATCTTCGCATATCGCTGGGTGAGCAGACTGACCTTTGCAGGATCACCAATCAGCATGCTCTCGCCCTGTAGTTCAAGGTAGGCGAAGCGGAGAAGGTCGGCTGTTTCGATGAGCTGCAACTCGCCTCGCCCACCTGCGTGTTCTCCGGATAGCCCCCTAGTCAAGGGCATGACTTGGAGTGTGACATTGCGGCGCCTTCCGAGTTCGACCAGATGAAGGTGCTGGCCGTGCATGATCTCGTGGGTGCCGAACGGTCGACGGAGTACCGCCTCATCAATGACGGCCTCGATCAACGGCTGCGGCTCGCGGTCGAAGATGCCGGTACGAGCCATCCGTGCATCAGCCAGCTCCGTCACCCTGGCCGCCGCCAGAGGAGGGAAGTCCATGCCGATCAGTGCGCGCGCGTACGCCTCTGTCTGGAACAGCCCAGGAATCGCCATGGTCGCGTACGTCATCAGGCTCCGCGCCTTCTCTTCCAGTAGCGCGTAATCCCGGAAGTAGACGGGATACCTCTCCATCCGCACCGCCTCCCGCGCCTCCTCGAAGACTCCCGTTCCGTCCCCCATCACCCGCTCCAGTGCAACCAGCATCTCGTCGCTCACCGGCTGGGCCAGCGTCTCCATAGCGCTCACGGCCGCCCCCGTAAACCCCAACTCCTTTCCGAGCTGTACCTGGCTCCACCCCCTCTTCTCCCGCATCTTCTTGGCCACCTTGGCCACGTACCGTGCCGTCGGACCTGCGGATTCCTTGTTCTCAGAACTTGCCATCGCGACCACCACTCCGCCTCAACCGGACTCAACCGGTCTCAACTGTTCCCCGCCGAATTCAACTCGCTACAAAGGCAGTTCAACCCTTCTGGCGCGCCTGGGAAAACCGTAACGAGGTGACCACACAATGTCCCTGTGGACGCACAAACAAGAGAACTAAACCTGTCCTGGATTCCCGCCTCCGGCTTCCAACTCCGCAAAGCAGGCGTACATTTCGACGCCGTCCGCGTCGACGACGCACTCGGCCGCGCGCTCGCCGACCGCATGGAGCTCCTCACCGGCGGCGCACCCGGCCCGATCGTGCTGGAGGCGAACGGCCGACGCGGGGTCTACTTCCTCTGCGCACCCGGCAGCACCACGGGCCGCGCCTGGCCACGCGAGGCCGAGTGCTTCAACTCCACGCCGGGGACGATCAGTTACGTCCCGGTACCCGCGCTTTACGGCCCCACCTGGCCGCTGTCGTGGCGCTGTTCGCCGCTGGAGGCGGGGAGGTTCGTACACCCGATGCTGCTGTGTGCGACGGCGGCGGCGATGTTCGAGGAAGGGAGTAACTCACAAGAGTGAAGAAGGTCAACTCAACTTGCGCGCGCGGAAGTTGAACCACTCCGATGGACCCCACAAAGGCATATGCCCTCACACAGCAAGACGGCCCCCACGGTGCGACAACACCTGGGGGCCCGACACCAGGAGAAAGCAGCTCCCAATGCAGATTCACCGTACCGCGCCCACGCGCGCCTTTTCCATCTTCGCGAACGAACTCCTCCGTGACCGCAGCATTTCGTGGTGTGCGGCGGGCGTACTGATGTACCTCCTGAGCCTGCCGGAGTGCGCGACCGCGAGTGTGCGGAGTCTGGCGAAGCAGCGGAAGGAAGGGCGCACCCGAATCGCGGGCGCGCTCCATGAGCTGGAGGGTTCCGGCTATCTGCGCCGACCGACCCGCAACGTCGCGGAGACGGGCCGGATCGAGACGTACTACGAGGTCTACGACACCCCGTTCGACCGGGGTCGCGCGGAGGGTGAACCGAGGGCTGGTCGGGACGTACCGGAAGATGGCCGAAATCCGGCCCCCGGTGAAACCGCCGCCACGAACACGGGCCAGAAACCTTCGGTTTCCAACACCTCGCTAAAAGAACCAACCCCTGAGGTCCAGAGCCCGCCCCCACCCCCACTGCCGGACGCCGCCGCCGACGGCACTGCCGCCCGCAGTAAGGGCAAGGCAGCCCGTTTCCTGCACGCGCTCTGCAAGAACGGCCCGGCCGAGCTCTCCCTCTCCATCCCCGAGGCGCTGCGGCTCGCGCCCAAGGTGGTGCACTGCTGGGAGGCAGGGGTCACGGAGTCGGCGCTGCGGCACCTGCTGACGCGCGGACTGCCGGAGCGGATGGAGTCGACCTACGCGGTGTTCCAGTACCGGCTGAACAGGAAGTGCGACCGGCTGCCGCCGCCGAAGGCGCCCGTACAGCCGGTGCTGAGGGAGAAGTGCGAGGACTGCGGGGCGGGCCTGCCCCTGCCGGGCCGGTGCGGGGCATGTGCGGCGGAGGAGGCGCGGGCCTCCCGCCCGCCACGGGAGAAGGGTGAGCCGGTCGCGCTCGGCGAGGTCGTCGAGGCCTTCGCGGAGGCGACGCGACGGGGCGCGGAAGCGGTACGGGCGGCAATGCGCCCGACGACGGCTGCGGCCGTCGCATAGACCTCCGGCCCCAGAGTCCCCGGGCCGGTTCCACCGAAGCACCGAAAGGGGTCCTCGTGACCACATTGCTTGCACCACCCGAAGCGGTATACCAGCGGTATACTTTCGTCATGGCAGACACCACGATCAAGGTCGACCCCGCAGTCCGTGACCGCCTGATGGTTCTCGCGCGGGAGCGCGGGACGACGATGCGCGACCTGCTCACTGAGCTGGCCGGGGCCACCCCCACCAAGGAAGAGCTGCGCAAGCGCTACGAGGAGACGAAGGCGTACTGCGAGACGCACTTCGGCGTGACGCTCACGGACTCGGACCACGACCAGGCCGAGAACGTGTGGAAGGACCTGGAGGCCGGTCGGCCCGTGGACAGCCTGTGAGCCGCTCCGTCGCGGTGGTCTACGACGAGACCGCCCTGCTGGCCCTTGGCGGCGGAAACCGCTTGGCCTCCCAGTTCATTGCCAACACGGAGCACGGTCCGACCCGTCATGTGTACGTGCCCGCGCTCTGCCTCGCGTCGGCGGACGGCAGGCGCAAAGGGATGGCGCAGCATGTGGGGGCGTTGCCGGCTGTGGAGATCGTGGAACTGGACTTCGCGGGAGTGGCGACGGTGGGCGCGTTGCTCCGGGACGGCGTGGACTGGCATCTCGGACATGCGATCCACCTGTCCAGGCCCACAGTGGACTGGCCCGATGGTCGGCCGGTGCTGACGGCGGAACCCGACCTGTACGCGGACATGCCCATGGTCCGCACGATTCGGCTGCCGCAGTAGAGCTGATCCCCAACAGAGGAGCGGTGGGCCTTCAGCGAGGGCGCCGGAGGCCCACCACCGCTTACGGCATCCGTCAGAACGCGGCGCGGATCAGTCGACCCGTCCCGTCGCCCTCGACGGTCGCCAAGGTGCTGGTGACGCGGGTCGGACGGGTGGGGTCCTCGCAGTGCGGATGGCTGAGGACGGTGTCGCCCGACCGGGACCGGTAGAAGACCGCGGGGGCGGGGTCGCCGAAGTAGTGGCGGATCTCCCACTGTTCGGTGCCGGGGGAGACGTCGGTCTCCAGGCGGAACTTGTCGAGCGTGAGGTGCGCGAGGAAACCGGCGGCGGCGGAGCTGCCGTGCTGCTCGGAGTGGACCGGTCCCTGGTACAGGGCGCCGGCATTCCCCGGCCCGGCCCAGTCGAGGGCGCTGCCGCCACACTCCGGAACGGGGACGGGGAGGGGGGCGGCCACGGCGGTGGGGACGAGAACAGGGGTGGCGAGCAGGGCGGCAGCGGTGAGGGCGGTAGCGAGGACGCGGTGGGTGCGGGGCATGGGCTCGGGGGCCTTCCGGTGGCAACGGGGCGGGTGGGACGGCGGGTTGGCCGTCCCGTGAACACCCTGTGCCACGTGCGGCGGGCGGTGCGCTGCCGGTGCCCGAATGGCGGCGGGGGGTGAGGGGGTGCGATGGGGCGCGCGCCCGCCTTGCGTGCGCTGGTGGGGCGTCCGGGATGATCGTCCGATGACTGCTGAGATCGTTCTGATGGCCGACCCGAGGATCGCCGCCGTACCGGTGGAGGAGTGCGGCGAGCCGCTCGTGGACGTACGCAAGAGCGGGCTGCGGACGGGGGAGGAGGAGCTGGACGCGGAGGGGGCGTACGCGCATCTGAGGGAGGGAGTGGTCCAACGCCTGCTGCACGCCCAGGAGTTGCTGCCGGACGGTCTGCGGCTGGTGATCGTGGAGGGGTACCGGCCGCCGGAGCTCCAGCGGGAGTACTTCGAGGAGTACGAGGCGGAACTGCGGGCTCTGAACGCGGGCTGGAGCGCGGCGGAGGTGCGCAGCGCGGCGAGCCGCTACGTATCGCCGCCGGAGATCGCGCCGCACAGCGCGGGCGGAGCGGTGGACCTGACGCTCGCGGACGCGGACGGGCGCGAACTGGACATGGGAACGCCGATGAACGCGAGCCCGGAGGAGAGCGCGGGAGCCTGCTACACGGACGCCCCGGGAATCGGCGCGGAGAGCCGGGCGAACCGGGCCCTACTGGGAGCGGCGCTGACGGCCGCGGGTCTGGTCAACTACCCGACGGAGTGGTGGCACTGGTCGTACGGGGACAGGTACTGGGCGCTGGGGACGGGGGCGGGGGCGGCCGTCTACGCGGCCATCTCCACCCTCCCGTGAACACCCACGGTCGTCGGCGTGGGCCACCGCCGGCCCGCCCGCCAACCTGAGCCCGCCCGGCATTTTCAGCCCGTCCGGCGTTTGAGGACGCGCGGCGCAGCCGTGCACCGGGCGCAGCCCGGGACCCCAGCCCCCACCGGCGCGAGCCGTGAACCGTCTTTGCCCCGCGGCGAGCGGTTTAGGTGGAGGGGCGGGGAGGGGCCATCCCGCGAAGCGGCCCACCGGCCCGCACCGGTGCGTGTGCCGGAGCGAGGG
>NZ_JBSGZD010000297.1:0-9835 GCF_053610825.1 Streptomyces sp. NPDC054863
CGCCCGCCCGCCCCCCGAGGGGGCGGGCGGGCGTTCGTGCAGCTCCCCGAGGGGGCGGGCGTTCGTACAGCTCCCAGCACTCCGCAGAAGCTACTGCTTCTGTTTCTTCTTCGCCCCGTTCGGCCAGAGCCTCGGCTTCCGCTTCGCCGCGACATCCTCCGCCCAGCCGAACGACGCGATCGCCACCGCGATCAGCGGCCACGCGAAGATGAACATCAGCACCTGGTACAGCTTCCCGAGGTACGGACTGATCAGCTCGCCCACCACCGGCAGCCCCCACATCTGGTCGATCACCGGGATGGCGAGCATGATCGCCATCTCGTGCCAGAGGTAGATCGTCACGGCCCGGTTGTTGGCCAGGGTGATCGGGGTGTCGAACCCCTTGAGCTTGCCCGGGAGTTCCTGCCACGACGGCGAGTAGTGCAGCAGGATCGCGCAGAAGCCGAGCGACCACAGGGCGTTGGCCACGGCGATCTCGTCGAAGTTCCACGGCACTTCACCGGGGTGCGTGCCCGCCCACCACAGGCCCAGGCCCATCAGGACCGCCGCGAACGACGGGATCATGTAGGCCTTGAGCTTCTTCAGCGTGCCCTCGTTGTGGGCGAAGCCGAGGATCCAGCAGGACGCGAAGGTCGAGAAGTCCTTGATCGCGTTGCCGGTCTCGCCGGGGATCTGGACCAGTTCCAGACCGATGACGAGGGAGATGCCGAGCGGCGCCAGCATCGTCACCCACGGCAGCTTCTTGAACGCCTTGAGCATCAGCGGCGACAGCACCACGAACCACAGGTACGCACGGATGTACCAGAGCGGACCCGAGGTCTGCTCCGCCCAGCCGAGGCCCAGCAGACCGCCGTCGGAGCCGACCTCGGCCGGTCCCGTCGGGGCGCCCACCGGCACGAACCACCAGGCGAGCTTGATCCACCACCAGATGATGGAATCGCCGTCCTCACCGACGCCGGGCTTCCAGCCGCCGTTGAAGATCAGCGCGAGCGTGACGATCGCGAACAGCCACACCGGCACCATCAGTCGCCGTACCCGGCTCTTGATGACGGTGAGGCCGGGCCTGCCGCTGAGCGAGCGCGCCATCAGCGAACCGGCCAGCGCGAACATCACGCCCATGGACGGGAAGACGATGGTCATCCACGCCTGGTTGTAGACGTGGAAGAGCACCACGCGGACGAGCGCGACAGAGCGCAGCAGGTCGAGGTAGCGGTCGCGGCCCGGCTTCTTCGGGGCCGCCTCGGGGGCGTCCTTCTCCGGAGCGTCAGCTCCCGGAGCACCGGAATCCGCTTCCGCTGCCAGAGCCGGTTCCGCCGCCTCGGGCCAGGCCGAAGTGCTCGGCCCGTACGGGTCGTCCACCGCGCCGCCGGCCTCGGGGTCGCGGCCCCAGGCCGGCTGCTGCCGGGTCGGCGCACCGACCGCGGCCCGCGCGAACGCGGGAGTCTCCTCCTGCTGCGGGAACGTCGTGGTGGCGCCCTCCGCGTAAGCCGGGTCCGCGAATACCGGATCTGCGTGACCGGGTTCCGCGTGACCGGCGCCCGGGTACGCGGCGTCGGGGTAACGGGACGCCTCCTGCGGGGCGTAGCCGCCCTGCTGCGGCGGATTCCCGGCCTGCGGGTACCCGGCCTGCGGGTTCCCGGCCTGCGGGTATCCGTACCCGGCCCGGGGGCGACGGTTGTTCGTCTGCTGCGGCCAGCCGCCGCCCTGCGTCTGCTGCGGGCGGTTCCCGGCCTGGGGGTACGCCGGAGCCTGGGGGTAGCCGTTGCCCTGCTGCCCCTGGCCCTGTCCGTACATGGACGGGCCCGGGTTGTTGCGCACCTGCGGCCAGCCGCCGCCGTCGCCACCGCCCTGCTGGGGCGCCGGCGGGGGGCCCTGGCGGCCGTCCAGCTGTCGCGGGAAGCCGTCCGCGTCGTACTCCGCGTCGTCGGGGTGGCCGTTGCCGTTCGTGCCCGGATAACCGTGGCTCATCCGACCGGCCACCTCTCCTCTTCGCGCCGCTGGCCCGGCAGGGCCCCCGGCGCCTCGACCACACCGGTCCGGCGCAGCTTCTGCCAGCGCAGCCGGCCGCCGGTGAGGGCGGTGATCCAGGACTGGAGCAGGACGACGTACATGATCTGGCGGTACAGGATCTGCTGGAGCGGGAAGGAGAGCAGATGCGTCATCTTCTCCTTGTCCAGCCTGAACGCGTAGGCCGCGCAGACCACTTGGAGCAGCAGTACGCCGAACCACGCGATGACGGTCTTGCCGGTCGGGCCGAAGACCAGGCCGTAGATCAGGAAGATGTCGATCAGCGGGGCGAGCAACGGGAAGACGATCATGAAGAGCGAGACGATCGGCAGGCCGATCCGGCCGAAGCGGCCCGAGGGGCCCTTCTCGATGAACGCACGGCGGTGCTTCCAGATCGCCTGCATGGTGCCGTACGACCAGCGGTAGCGCTGCGACCACAGCTGCTGCACGGACTCCGGCGCCTCGGTCCAGGCGCGTGCGTCCTCCGCGTACACGACCTTCCAGCCGTCGCGGTGGAACGCCATGGTGATGTCGGTGTCCTCGGCGAGGGTGTCCTCGCTCATGCCGCCGACCCGGTGCAGGGCGTCCGCGCGGAACGCGCCGATCGCGCCGGGGATGGTCGGCATGATGCCGAGCATGTCGTAGAGACGGCGGTCCAGGTTGAAGCCCATCACGTACTCGATGTGCTGCCAGGCGCCGATCAGGGAGTCGCGGTTGCCGACCTTGGCGTTGCCCGCGACCGCGCCGACGCGCGGGTCGCCGAAGGGCTGGACCAGCTCGCGGACGGTGGACGGCTCGAAGACCGTGTCGCCGTCCATCATCACGATGATGTCGTAACGGGCGTGCCGGATGCCGTTGTTGAGGGCGGCGGGCTTGCCCGAGTTCTGCTGGCGGACGACCCGGACGTTGGGGATGCGCATCTGCTCGACGATGTCGGCGGTGCCGTCCGTCGAGCCGTCGTCGATGACGATGACCTCGATCGGATGGTCGCTGGACATCAGCGAGCGCACGGTGTTGGCGATGCACTCGCGCTCGTTGTACGCGGGCACGAGGACCGTGACCGGCCGGGTGATCTCAGGACCCCAGCGGAAGCCGCGTCTGCGGACCTTGCGGGCGTGCGCGAAGGAGAGGATCAGCATCAGCCCGAAGCGCGCGATGACCAGCGAGCCGACGATCGCGAGACCCCAGGTCAGGGCGTCGGTGATGGCGTCGGAGACGGTGATCGCGGCAAGGAACGTCTTCGACTTCCACAGCTCCGGGCCCGTCACCGGGGTGTGCGCGGAGGGGGCCCCGAGCCCCTCGGTGAGGGTGGTGAACTTGAAGCCGCGCTTCTGCATGTCCGGCAGGAACTGGTCCAGCGCCTTCAGCGTCCGCGAGCGGTCACCGCCCGAGTCGTGCATCAGGACGACGGTGCCCTTGGTGGTCTTGGGCGTGGCGCGCTTGATGATCTCCGCGACGCTGTGGCCCTCCTTCCAGTCCTCGGAGTCGGTGTCGTTGACGACCGTGAGGTAGCCGAGCTCGCCGGCGTACTTGGCGACCGGCCAGCCGGCATCGTCGAAGGCGTAGGAGAAGGAGGAGTACGGCGGCCGGAACAGCGAGGTGTGCACCCCGGCCGCGCCGGCTATCGCGAGCTGGTTCTGGGAGAACTGCGTGTCGATGCCGTCGCGCGTCTTGAACGAGAGGTCGGGGTGGTTCCAGGTGTGCAGCCCCAGCTCGTGCCCCTCGTCCACGATGCGCTTGACGAGTTCCGGGTAGCGGGTGACGTTGGAGCCGACGACGAAGAAGACGCCGTGGGCGCCGTACTCCTTCAGCTTGTCCAGGACCTTCGGGGTCCACTCCGGGTCGGGGCCGTCGTCGAAGGTGATGACGACGTGCTTGTCCCGTACGTGCTGCGCCTGCGGCTTCTTCGGGTCCCGGGTGTCGACGACCGGGCCGCCCTTGAGGATCTCCTTCGGCACCGTGAGCTGGTCGACGGGCTCACGCGCGCCCTTGTGGTCGGCCAGGATCTCGTTGTGTACGTAGCCGCGCAGCATCAGCATCGCCATCAGGGCGACGAGTATCAGCGAAGGCAACAGGTAACGCATGGGGAACCAGCGCCGCCTGGGGCTGCGCTTGCGCGCGGCGGAGCGGCGGGCGCCCGATGAGGAACGCCTGCGGGGGTTGGACATCTACGTGCCGTGCCTTCTACTGGGTCGAGGTCTCGGGGTCAGGAACGGGCTCGCCGCCGCTGGGCGTACCGCCGGCGTCGTCACCGCCCGGAGTGCCGCCGGGAGTACCGCCCGGAGTGCCACCGGGATCGCCACCGGGATCGCCGCTGCCGCCCGGAGTGCCACCGGGAGTACCGCCCGGATCGCCACCGGGATCGCCACTGCCGCCCGGAGTGCCACCGGGAGTGCCGCCGGGAGTACCGCCCGGAGTGCCACCGGGGCCGTTGCCGCCCGCCGGGTCGACCGGCGGGGGCTTCGGGTTGCCGCCCGCTCCCGCGTTGCCGTCGGCTGCCTTGCCGGGATCGACCGGCGGCTTCTGACTGGCCGGGGTCTCCTTGGGGTCGTCCTTCTTGGCGCCGCCCGCGGGGACCTTGCCGGTGCCGGGCGTCTGCTGGTTCTGGCCGGAGGGGGGCTGGTTCCCGGAGACCGGGGGCACTCCGTCCGGCTTCGGCACGGACGTGGTGGGGCTGGGCTCCGACTTCACCTTGTCGGCCTTCTCCTCGGCCTTGACGCCGGGGAGGAAGAGATCGGGGGCGAGGGAGTTTCCGCCGATGAGGGAGGCGACGAGCATCGCCGCGTAACAGGCGCACACCGCGCCGAGCACCCAGCCGAGCCTGCGGAACTTCCTGCCCCGCCGGCCGCTCTCGTCGACGAACACCGGACCGCTGCCGCCCTCGGCGGGCAGCTCGGGGAGTACGGGACCTGCCTGCTCGCGACGCGCGAACTGCGACCCGACGGAATCGAGCTGCATCGTCTGGTCGTCCACGTCACGTATCTGGCGTATCTGACGGGTCTGCCCGGTCTGGGCACCCTTTTTCATGTTGTCCATAGCTGTCCGCACATCCCCCACTGACTGATTTCATCGGTGGGCGCGCGCGACTAGCTGGACACCACCATTGATCCGGGCCCCCACCCGACCAAGCGTCCTATCACACTGCACCCGGAGGATGAATGTAACGCACGCGAGTGTCCCCGCTTCTCCCGAGTGGCCCCTTGTCACACATCAATGACATACCGTCCGTCGGAATGAGTCATTCCGTGTCCGTTTCGCACCATTTACCCCCTATCTCTACGCCGGATAAGACATCACGTGACGCATACGACAACGAGTGGGGCGGCCGGAACGAGGTGCAGGCAGATACGACAAAGGCCCGGCTGCCGTAGCAGCCGGGCCTTCGCCTCACATGGGAATTGTGGAGATGGCGGGAATCGAACCCGCGTCCAACGGTGCAAAAACAGGGCTTCTCCGTGTGCAGTCTGCTGCGATTTTCTCGGCCCCGGAGATCACGCAGACAAGTCTCCGACGGGCTCAGTCACTGTTTGATTTCCTCCCAGGCCCCGTGACCGGGCCTGAGAGTTTAGATCCCTTGATGATGCCAGGATCCGGGTCGGGATCACCCCCGGGCTGACACTTCACACAGTCGCTACTTAGGCAGCGAGGGCGAAGGAATCGCGCTTGGTGTTGGCGATTATTGGTTGCGACATATGGTTTACGAGATCATTGCCGCTTCCTCGACACGCTTCCCCTGCTTCGACATCCGCTGTCGAAACCGATCATCCCCATGTTGATTTTTCAATGCGGATCCAGAGGCTTGCGCCGCCTTCACCGTGCTGGCCCCATCACCATGTGGGGTGCAGTTGCCATCGTACGTGACCAACGTCCGACGGTGCCAACCTATTTCCGCGCGGACCTGCCAGCAGCACCTACAGCTGCCCGCGTTCCTTGCGCTTCACCGCCGAGATCGCGCGGTTCGTCTCCCTCGTGTCCTGCTTCTCGCGGAGCGTCTGCCGCTTGTCGTACTCCTTCTTGCCCTTGGCGAGCGCGATCTCGCACTTCACCCGGCCGTCCTTGAAGTAGAGCGCGAGCGGCACGATCGTGTGGCCGCTCTCGTTCGACTTGGACTCCAGCTTGTCGATCTCGGCCCGGTGCATCAGCAGCTTGCGCTTGCGCAGGGCCGCGTGGTTGGTCCAGGTGCCCTGCGAGTACAGCGGTACGTGGATCTGGTGCAGCCACGCCTCGCCGCCCTCGATCTGCACGAAGCCGTCCACCAGCGACGCCCGGCCGAGCCGCAGGGACTTCACCTCGGTGCCCATGAGCACCAGCCCGCACTCGTAGGTGTCGATGATGGTGTAGTCGTGCCGGGCCTTCTTGTTCTGCGCGATGATCTTGCGCTTGGGGTCCTTTTCCTTAGCCATAGTGCGGTCATTTTCGCACTACGAGCCCCCCTGAAGGCCACTCAATACTGTCTGGGCCCGCTCCCGGGCCTTCTCGGTGACCGCGAGGTCGGGCGTGATGCCCCGCCCGTCCAGGTTGTGCCCGGCGGGAGTGCGGTAGTGGCCGACCGTCAGCTCGGCGACCGAGCCGTCCGCCAGCCGGCTCGGCTTCTGCACCGAGCCCTTGCCGAAGGTCCTGGAACCGACGGTCAGCGCCCGGCCCCGGTCCTGGAGCGCGCCCACCGCCAGCTCCGCGGCGCTCATCGTGCCGCCGTCGACGAGCGCGACCACCGGTCTCCCGGTGTCCCCGCCCGGCTGGGCGTGCAGCGCCCGCTGTCTTCCCCGGTCGTCGTACGTCGCGACCAGACCGCCGTCGAGGAAGGCCGACGCGGCGGTGACGGCCTCGCCGACCAGCCCGCCCGCATTGCCCCGCAGGTCCAGCAGGACGCCCTTGCCCGCCGGAGCCCCGCGCACCGCGTCCCGCACCCGCTCGCCCGAGCCCTTGGTGAAGGAGGCGACCTTGATCAGCAGGGCCCCGTCGGACAGCTTCTCGACGGTGACGGCCTCGGTGTCGAGGGTGGCCCGGCGCAGCGTCTCGCTCCAGGTGCGCGTGCCGCGCCGGAGGCCGAGCGTCACGGACGTACCGGCCTGTGAGGACGTGGCCGCCCGCGAGCCCGCGCGGTCGCCGCGCAGCAGGGAGACGACCTCCGTGACGGGCCGCCGATCGACCCGGTGGCCGTCGATCGTACGGAGTGCGTCGCCCTTCCGTACGCCCGCCTTCGCGGCGGGACCTCCCGGCTGCACCCGGGCCACCCGGACCCCGCCGTCGGCACACCGCTCGGCCCACAGGCCGACGCCGGTGTACTCGCCGTCGAGGGACTGTGCGAACTCCCGGTACTCCGCCGGGTCGTAGACCGCGCCCCACCGGTCGCCGCTGCGGCTGACCTCTTCCTGGGCGGCCTTCTTGCCCGACTTT
This sequence comes from Streptomyces sp. NPDC054863, assembly GCF_053610825.1. Taxonomy (NCBI): domain Bacteria; kingdom Bacillati; phylum Actinomycetota; class Actinomycetes; order Kitasatosporales; family Streptomycetaceae; genus Streptomyces; species Streptomyces sp. NPDC054863. Next base: position 7,405 of record NZ_JBSGZD010000297.1, read on the forward strand.
CCGTCGGCGACCGCTTCCGCCGCCGCGCGGGACACCGCGTCGCGGTCGGTGCTCGCCCCCGCGGGCCGGATGGCCGAAGAGGGCTGCGGCCCGTCCTCGTCACTCCACGAACCGGTCGCCGAGACGGTGGCCAGGGCACCCGCGAAGACCAATGCCAGGGCCGCCCCGCGGCAGAGTCCGCGGGGCCGGACACCGAACTCCGGGTCTGACATGGCGACGAGTCTAGGACAAACCCCGCGCTCCGTACGGCGGGATGCCGTAGGGAACACGGGGTTCGGGTGGGGCTGTTGTCACACCGTGAGGACTGCTTCTACACCTTCAAGTACTTGCGCAGGGCGAAGAAGGCGGCAAGTGCGGGCATCAGCAGGCTGATCGCGAGCACCAGCGGCAGCTTGGTGAGGACCGCGTCCCAGCCGATGAACTGCACCAGCTCCATCTTCTCGGCGAGCGCGATGCCGTGGTCGATCAGGAAGTACCGGCCGAGCACGAGCAGCACACAGGCGAAGGCGCCGCCGATGAGGCCCGCGACCGCGGCCTCCATGATGAACGGCGCCTGGATGTAGAAGCTGGACGCGCCGACGAGCCGCATGATGCCGGTCTCGCGCCGTCTGCTGAACGCGGACACCCGCACCGTGTTCACGATCAGCATCAGCGCAATGACGAGCATCAGGCCCATCAGGACGAGCGCCGCGACGTTCATGCCGTCCATCAGCTCGAAGAGCTGGTCCAGGATGCTGCGTTGGTCCTCGACGGACTGCACGCCCGCCCGTCCGGCGAAGGCGGTGGCCACCACCTTGTACTTCTGCGGGTCCTTGAGCTTGACCCGGAAGGACTCCTGCATCTGGTCCGGCGTGATGACGTTCGCCATCGCGGTGTTGCCGAACTGCTCCTTGTAGTGCTTGAACGCCTGATCCGCGTTCTCGTGGAAGACGCTCTCGACGACGTCCATCTTCTTCAGGTCGGTCTCGACCTGCTTCTTCTGCTCGGCGGTGACGGCGCCCTTGGCGCACTGCGCCACGCCCGTCTCGGCGTCGTTCTTGTTGCAGAAGTAGATGGAGATGTTGACCTTGTCGTACCAGAAGCTCTTCATCTCGCTGGCTTGGTCACGCATCAGCAGAGCCCCGCCGAACAGGGCGAGGGAGAGAGCCACGGAGACGACGACGGCAAAGGTCATCGTGAGATTCCGGCGGAGACCGACACCGATCTCCGACAGGACGAACTGGGCGCGCATCGGCGTCCTTTCAGTGCTGGTAGCCGTAGACGCCGCGAGACTGGTCGCGTACGAGACGGCCCTTCTCGAGTTCGATGACGCGCTTGCGCATCTGGTCGACGATCTGCTGGTCGTGGGTCGCCATCACCACAGTGGTGCCGGTGCGGTTGATGCGGTCCAGCAGCTTCATGATGCCGACGGAGGTCTGCGGGTCGAGGTTGCCGGTCGGCTCGTCCGCGATCAGCAGCATGGGGCGGTTGACGAAGGCCCGCGCGATGGCCACGCGCTGCTGCTCACCACCGGAGAGCTCGCCGGGCATCCGGTCCTCCTTGCCGCCGAGGCCGACCAGGTCGAGCACCTGGGGGACGGCCTTGCGGATCTCGCCCTTGGGCTTGCCGATGACCTCCTGCGCGAAGGCGACGTTCTCGGCCACCGTCTTGTTGGGGAGGAGACGGAAGTCCTGGAAGACGCAGCCGAGCTGGCGGCGCATCTGCGGCACCTTGAAGTTGGACAGGCGCGCGAGGTCCTTGCCCAGGACGTGCACCTGACCCTGGCTGGCGCGCTCCTCGCGCAGCAGCAGCCGCAGGAAGGTGGACTTGCCGGAGCCGGAGGAACCGACGAGGAAGACGAACTCGCCCTTCTCGACCTCCAGGGAGACGTCCCGCAGAGCGGGCCGGTTCTGCTTCGGGTAGGACTTGGACACGTTGTCGAATCGGATCACAGGTGCACCACGGTCGCCGGGAGTAGGTGTGCGTGACCATACGCGACCCGGCCGGACGCTCGCAGGCTGCTTCCCCGCGATGAGGGGTTTGCTCCGGTTTGCCGTGCGCCTGCGGGTGGCCGGCGGCCTCGGGCCGCGCCGATCGGGCGGCCAGCTGGCACAGTGGAGGGGAACGGATGCGTTTCCCCGGGCGTTATGGGGAGAGAACGCGAAGTGTCGAGGAACGTTGCTCGGAGTGTGCGGCCGGTGACCGGAGAAGGAGAGCGCATGACCTATGACCGGTTGGTGTGCGCGAACTGCGCGGGACCGGTGGCCGAGGGCCGCTGCCCGACGTGCCGGGCGAGCAGGCAGCGCCTGGAGGACCAGCAGAACCTGTTCTCCCAGCTCAGCCCGGCGGCGCTGATCGCCCTGCTGCTGATACTGGTGACGGCGATGGCCCTGGTGGCCCACCAGGCCGCATAGCGGTTCGATACGCACGAAAGAGGGGCCCGGGGCGCTGG
>NZ_JBSGZD010000298.1:0-9810 GCF_053610825.1 Streptomyces sp. NPDC054863
CCTCCCGGGGCGCGGTGTGTCCGTGCGGGTGCGTCGTGGCTGGTCGCGCAGTTCCCCGCGCCCCCAACTGCCTGCCCCCGCGGCCCTGGCCGTCTCAGCGCGTCCGGGCATCTTCAGCCCGTCCGGCGTTTGAGGACGCGCGGCGCAGCCGTGCACCGGGCGCAGCCCGGGACACCCGCCCCCACCGGCGCCGGCCGTGAACCCTCCCAGCCCCGCGGCAGCGGTTTCGGGAAGGGGCGGGGAGGGGATAGCGCCGCAGGCAACGCCAGCCGCCCACCGCCCACTGCCCCGAACCACGCACAAGCGACCCGCCCCGCGACCCCCACCACCCCTCCGAAAGGCGAACCGTGCCCCAGGCCTCCCAGGACCCCACCCTCCTCGCCCGCGCCAGCGCCTGGCTCGCCGAGGATCCCGACCCCGAGACCCGCGAAGAGCTCGCCAAGCTCATCGACGCCGAAGCCACCGCCGACCTCGCGGAGCGCTTCTCCGGCACCCTCCAGTTCGGCACCGCGGGCCTGCGCGGCGAACTCGGCGCCGGCCCGATGCGGATGAACCGCGCCGTCGTCATCCGCGCCGCCGCCGGCCTCGCCGCGTACCTCGCGAAGCAGCCGGGGCACTCCCGCTCCACCGACGACGTCGTCGTCATCGGCTACGACGCGCGCCACAAGTCCGCCGACTTCGCGCGCGACACGGCCGCGGTCATGACGGGTGCGGGCCTGCGCGCCGTCGTTCTCCCCCGCCCCCTCCCCACCCCCGTACTCGCCTTCGCCATAAGGCACCTGGGCGCGGTGGCGGGCGTCGAGGTGACGGCCAGCCACAACCCTCCCCGCGACAACGGCTACAAGGTCTACCTGGGCGACGGCTCCCAGATCGTGCCGCCCGCCGACGCGGAGATCGCCGCCGAGATCGACGCGATCGCCGCCCTCGCGGACGTACCGCGCCCCGAGACCGGCTGGACGGTCCTCGGCGAGGAGGTCCTGGACGCCTACCTGGCCCGTACGGACGCCGTCCTCACCCCCGGCTCCCCGCGCACGGCGAACACCGTCTACACGGCCATGCACGGCGTCGGCAAGGACGTCCTCCTCGCCGCCTTCGCCCGCGCGGGCTTCCCCGAGCCTGTGCTGGTACGGGAGCAGGCCGAGCCCGACCCCGACTTCCCCACGGTCGCCTTCCCCAACCCGGAAGAGCCCGGCGCGATGGACCTGGCCTTCGCCACGGCCCGCCGCACCACGCCCGCCCCCGACCTGGTCCTCGCCAACGACCCGGACGCGGACCGCTGCGCGGTGGCGGTCCCGGACGCCGCGGTCGACGGCGGCTGGCGCATGCTGCGCGGCGACGAGGTCGGCTCGCTCCTCGCGGCCCACATCGCCCGCAAGGGCGGCCTCTCCCCCGACGCCGTCTTCGCCGAGTCGATCGTCTCCTCGTCCCTCCTCGGCCGCATCGCCGAGCACGCGGGCATCGGCTACGAGGAGACCCTCACCGGCTTCAAGTGGATCGCCCGCGTCGACAACCTCCGTTACGGGTACGAAGAAGCCCTCGGCTACTGCGTCGACCCGGCCGGGGTCCGCGACAAGGACGGCATCACCGCCGCCCTCGCCATCACCGAACTCGCCTCCGCGCTCAAGGAGGAGGGCCGCACCCTCCTCGACCTCCTCGACGACCTGGCCCTCACCCACGGCCTGCACGCCACCGACCAGCTCTCGGTCCGCGTCGAGGACTTGAGCATCATCGCCAACGCGATGACCCGCCTGCGCGAGAACCCGCCCGCCACCCTGGCGGGCCTCCCGGTGACCTCCGCCGAGGACCTCACCCGGGGCACGGAGTCCCTCCCGCCGACGGACGGCCTCCGCTACCACCTCACGGGCGCCCGGGTGATCGTCCGCCCGTCCGGCACCGAGCCCAAGCTCAAGTGCTACCTGGAGGTCGTCGTCCCGGTCGCGGACGCGTCCGCCCTCCCGGCGGCCCGCGCGCAGGCCGCCGAAACCCTGGCCGCCGTCAAGCGCGACCTGTCGGCGGCGGCGGGCATCTAGAAGGATTCCGCAGCGGCACGAAGAAGGGGACCGTGCGTGGTTTCGAGCGATGACCGCTCGAAACCGCGCACGGTCCCCTTGCTTTCCCCCACTCAGCCGAGTTCGCCGGCCGCCGTCTCGATGAGGTCCGTCACCGGTCCGGGACGGGAGGCCAACGAGGCGTGGCCCGCGTCGAGTTCGATGGTCTTGCGGGGGTTCATCCGCTCGGCCATGCGGCGCTCGTTGTCCGGGTGGATCATGCGGTCCTGGGCGGAGACCTGGTACCAGCTCGGCTTGGTGCGCCAGGCCGGGGAGGTCACGTTGTCGCCGAAGGCGGAGGCCAGGGGCGCCTTCTGGGTCACCGCCATGACCAGTGCCTCTTCGGCGGTCAGGTCCTGGCAGAAGCTCTCGTGGAACTTCTCCTGCTCGATCCACAGGTAGCCGTCGGAGTCCGGCGCGATGTTCTCGAACGCGGCGGGCGGCTTCTCCTGGCTGATCTGCCCCGGGCTCTCGCCCGCGTCCGGGGCGAACGCCGCGACGTAGACCAGTCCGACGACATTGGGCAGGTCCCCCGCCTCGGTGATCACCGCGCCGCCGTAGGAGTGTCCGACCAGCAGGACGGGCCCTTCGATCTGCTTGATCATCTGCTGGGTGCGTGCGGCGTCGTCGGCCAGCGAGGTCAGCGGATTCTCGACCGCGTGCAGGTCGGTGAACCCACGCCGGTGCAGCTCGACGACGACCTTCGACCAGTGGGCGGCTCCGCCCCAGAAACCGTGCACCAGCACAACAGCGGGCTTGGCGGCCATCGTGCGACCTGCCCTTTCGCTAGGGAGCCCCACCCCTCGGACACACCGTAGGCGGACGGGCCCCGGGCCGCGACCCGCGAGAACCCGGGGCATCCTTGGATCACTTCCTCCCGGGGCGGTGGTGGCAGGTGCCGACCGGCCGCCCCGTTCAGAAGGCGTGTGCCGACCGGGCCGACCGGCCGCCCCGTTCAGAAGGCGTGTGCCATCAGCTCCGCGAACAGTGCGTGCTCGTCGGCATCGAGGCCCCGCGAGCGGAACCAGGCGCAGATGTTGGCGCAGTCGCGCTGGAGGAAGTTCATCCCGTTGAGGTTGCCGACCAGGTCGACGATCTGCGGCAGGTCGATGATGACCAGCCGTTCGCCCGCCGCCAGGATGTTGTACGCCGAGAGGTCGCCGTGCACGAGGCCGTTCTGCACCATCGTCGCGAGCGCGTCGGTGAGCTGCTCGAAGTACGACGCCAGCAGCTCCGGTGAGGGCCGGACCTGAGCGAGCCGGGGCGCGGTCCTGACGGCGCCCTCCTCGTCGGTGACGGTGATCCACTCCATCAGGATCTCGGTGCCGTCGATCTGGACCGGGTAGGGAACCGGCAGCCCGAGCTTCCAGAACCGCACCAGCGCACCCCACTCGGACACCGCCCACTCACCGGCCGCGACCTGCCGGCCGAAGGTGCTCTTCCGCTTGAGGGCGCGCTCGTCGCGCGAGCGCTTCATCGAGCGGCCCTCGGTGTAGGACGCGGCGCGGTGGAAGGTCCGGTGCTCCGCAGAGCGGTACCGCTTGGCCGCCATGACCACGCCGGCGGCGCAATCCATGGGGTCGGCGCGCTCGACGAGGTGGACGTCGGCCTCCTTGCCGGTCTTGAGGACACCGAGCTCGGTGTCGACCGCGCCCTGCGAGGTCACCACCCAGTCCGGGAGCGGCTCGGGGCCGCGGCAGAGGGGTTCGACGCTGAGCCAGGTCGACCAGCGCCGGCCGTCCTCAAGGTCGTCGTAGGAACGGAAGTCGAAGACGAACCGGTCGTCGACGTCGCCCAGGTCACCCCGGGGCGGGCCGGAGCGGTGGGCGTCGGCGGGGAAGTCGTCAGGAAGTGCCGGGTGCTGCGGGTGCTGCGAGAGATCGTCGTGAGACATCGCTGGAGGTGCTCCATGAAGTGAGAGGGGGCCGGTCTGCGGGCAGGCCGAGAACAGTCGTGGTCACGGTCGTGCCTCCTCTCGTGGAGCACCGGGCAGCTCCCGGTGTCCCGCCCATGGTGAAGGGCGGGCACCGGAAGCGGCAACCGAATAAAGCCGGCGGGGCTGGTGGTTCGCGCGCCGACCACGTCGGCGAGAACGCCACGGTTGCGGCGCCCCGCCCGGTGACAGCGCGAAAGGCCCCCGTACTCACCCTGTTTTACGGGGAGTACGGGGGCCGGTGCCTTGCGGGACCCGCTCGGTCAGTACGCCGAGCCCGACGCGCCCAGCGAGCCCGTCGGGTGCCAGACCGTCTTGGTTTCCAGGAAGGCCGTCAGGCGCTCCGTGCCCTGGGGTGCCGTCCAGTCCGTCGAGGCCGACGGGCGCAGGACGCGCTTCAGGTTGTCGGCCGCCGCGATCTCCAGGTCGCGGGCCAGGTCGCTGCCCGCGCCCGCGCCCGTGAGGTCGATCGCGTTGACGTCCTGGTGGGAGGCGAGGGAGGGGGCGATCTCCGAGGCCTTGCCGGTCAGGATGTTGACCACGCCGCCGGGGAGGTCGGAGGTGGCCAGCACCTCGCCCAGGGAGAGGGCGGGGAGGGGGAACGCCTCCGAGGCGATCACGACGGCCGTGTTGCCCGCCGCGATGACGGGGGCGATCGTCGAGACCAGGCCCAGGAAGGACGAGTCCTGGGGGGCCAGGACGGTGACGACGCCCGTCGGCTCCGGGGTGGAGAGGTTGAAGAAGGGACCGGCGACCGGGTTCCCGCCGCCCGCGATCTGGGCGATCTTGTCGGTCCAGCCCGCGTACCAGACCCAGCGGTCGATCGCGGCGTCGACGACCGCGCCCGCCTTGGACTTGGACAGTCCCTCGGCCTCGCCGACCTCGCGCACGAACTGCTCGCGGCGGCCCTCCAGCATCTCGGCGATGCGGTAGAGGATCTGGCCGCGGTTGTACGCGGTCGCGCCGGACCAGCCGCCGAAGGCCTTGCGGGCCGCGACGACCGCGTCCCGGGCGTCCTTGCGGGAGGCGAGGGGCGCGTTGGCGAGCCAGTTGCCCTTACTGTCCTGCACTTCGTACACCCGGCCGCTCTCGGAACGCGGGAACTTCCCGCCCACGTACAGCTTGTAGGTCTTGAAGACGCTCAGGCGCTTCACGTCGGTCGTCTCAGACATCGAGGTACGCCTCCAGGCCGTGGCGACCGCCCTCGCGGCCGTAACCCGACTCCTTGTAGCCGCCGAACGGCGACGTGGGGTCGAACTTGTTGAATGTGTTGGCCCAGACGACGCCCGCCCGGAGCTTGTTCGCGACCGCGAGGATGCGCGAGCCCTTCTCCGTCCAGATGCCGGCGGAGAGGCCGTACTGCGTGTTGTTGGCCTTGGCGACGGCCTCGTCGGGCGTACGGAAGGACAGCACGGAGAGCACCGGGCCGAAGATCTCGTCCCGTGCCACCGTGTGCGCCTGGGTGACGTTCGTGAAGAGCGTCGGGGCGAACCAGTAGCCGGAGGCCGGGAGTTCGCAGGGGGCGGACCAGCGCTCGGCGCCCTCCGCCTCGCCCGTGTCGGCCACGGCCTTGATGCGGGCGAGCTGCTCGGCGGAGTTGATCGCGCCGATGTCGGTGTTCTTGTCGAGCGGGTCACCGAGGCGCAGGGTGGACAGGCGGCGCTTCAGCGCGTCGAGCAGCTCGTCCTGGATCGACTCCTGGACCAGCAGGCGCGAGCCCGCGCAGCAGACCTGGCCCTGGTTGAAGAAGATGCCGGTGACGATGCCCTCGACGGCCTGGTCGATGGGGGCGTCGTCGAAGACGATGTTCGCGCCCTTGCCGCCCAGTTCGAGGGTGACCTTCTTGTTCGTACCGGCCACCGAGCGGGCGATGGCCTTGCCGACGCCGGTGGAGCCGGTGAAGGCGACCTTGTTGACGTCGGGGTGGTTGACCAGGGCCGCGCCCGTGTCGCCGTATCCGGGAAGGATGTTGACGACGCCGCGCGGCAGGCCCGCCTGGCGGCAGATGTCGGCGAAGAAGAGGGCCGAGAGCGGGGTGGTCTCCGCCGGCTTCAGGACGACCGTGTTGCCGGTGGCGAGCGCCGGGGCGATCTTCCACGCGAGCATCAGGAGCGGGAAGTTCCAGGGGATGACCTGGCCCGCGACACCGAGGGGGCGGGGGTTGGCGCCGTAGCCCGCGTGGTCGAGCTTGTCGGCCCAGCCCGCGTAGTAGAAGAAGTGCGCGGCGACCAGGGGGAGGTCGGCGTCCCTCGTCTCCTTGATCGGCTTGCCGTTGTCCAGCGTCTCCAGGACGGCCAGCTCGCGCGAGCGCTCCTGGATGATGCGGGCGATGCGGAAGAGGTACTTGGCGCGCTCGGAGCCCGGCAGCGCCGACCACTTCTCGAACGCCTTGCGGGCGGCCTTCACGGCCCGGTCCACGTCGTCCTGGCCCGCCAGGGCCACCTCGGAGAGGACCTCTTCGGTGGACGGGCTGACGGTCTTGAAGACCTTGCCGTCCGCCGCCTCGGTGAACTCGCCGTCGATGAACAGGCCGTACGACGGTGCGATGTCGACGACTGCGCGCGACTCCGGCGCGGGTGCGTACTCAAAAGTCATGCGGATCAGTCCACCGTCACGTAGTCGGGGCCGGAGTAGCGGCCCGTGCTGAGCTTCTGACGCTGCATCAGCAGGTCGTTGAGCAGGCTGGATGCGCCGAAGCGGAACCAGTGGTTGTCCAGCCAGTCCTCACCCACGGTCTCGTTGACCAGCACCAGGAACTTGATCGCGTCCTTGGTGGAGCGGATGCCGCCGGCCGGCTTCACGCCGATCTGGATGCCGGTCTGGGCGCGGTAGTCCCGTACGGCTTCCAGCATGAGGAGCGTGTTCGGGGGCGTGGCGTTGACCGCCACCTTGCCCGTGGAGGTCTTGATGAAGTCCGCGCCGGCCAGCATGCCGAGCCAGGAGGCGCGGCGGATGTTGTCGTACGTGGACAGTTCGCCGGTCTCGAAGATGACCTTGAGGCGGGCCCTGTCGCCGCACTCCGCCTTCACGGCGAGGATCTCTTCGTAGACCTTGAGGTAGTGCCCGGCGAGGAAGGCTCCCCGGTCGATCACCATGTCGATCTCGTCCGCGCCCGCTTCGACGGCGTCGCGTACGTCGGCCAGCTTGACCGGGAGGGCTGCGCGCCCTGCCGGGAAGGCGGTGGCCACGGAGGCGACCTTGATGCCGGTACCGGCGAGGGCCTCCTTGGCGGTGGCCGCCATGTCCGGATAGACGCAGATCGCGGCGACCGTGGGGCTCGTACGGTCGGTGGGGTCCGGGTGGGCGCCCTTGGCGCACAGCGCCCGGACCTTGCCCGGGGTGTCCGCGCCTTCGAGCGTGGTCAGGTCGATCATCGAGATGGCCAGGTCGATGGCGTACGCCTTGGCCGTGGTCTTGATCGAGCGAGTGCCGAGCGCGGCGGCGCGGGCCTCCAGGCCGACGGCGTCGACGCCGGGCAGCCCGTGCAGGAAGCGGCGCAGTGCGCTGTCGGACGCGGTCGCGTCGACAAATGCGGATGCGGGAGCGGATGCAGAGGTGGGCATGGTCACCACTGGAGCATATCTACGCGCGTAGCGACCTGTACACCCCGTAGGGAAAGAGGGACCACCCCGTAGGGAAAGAGAGGCCGCCCCGTAGGGAAAGAGGTGCCGCCCCGTACGGAAAGGGAGAGCTACCCCATGGCGAAAGAGGTGCCGCCCCGTACAGGGGACGGGGCTTCTTCGGTCTCCTGTCCGGTGTCAGGCAGAATCGGGCTCATGACAAGCACCGGTCCCACCCCTCCCTCGGGCTCCGACGAGCCGACGGTCTACGCCGAACGCGTCTTCCGTGCGGGCGCCAACGTCTTCTGGGGCTGCCTGATGCTCGCCATCTGCGCCTGGCTCGGCATCGACGCGGCACTCAAGAGCGAGGCCATGACGGTCTGGAAGGTGTTCGCCGGGCTGCTGTTCGTGGTGCCGCTGGTGGTGGCGTTCATGCTGCGGCCCGCCGTGTACGCGGGCGAGGACCGGCTCCGGATCCGCAATCCGTTCCGTACGATCGTGCTCCCCTGGGCGTCGGTCGACGCGATCCGCACCGGTTACTCCAGTGAGGTCCTGGCGGACGGTGCGAAGTACCAGATGTGGTCCGTGCCGGTGTCGCTCCGGCAGCGGAAGAAGGCCGTCCGCAACCAGTCGAGGGCAGCTGCCGCGGACGACCCGAGGACGAGCCGCGCCTCGTTCGGGCGGCCGTCGGCGGACCGGCCGCAGGTCGCCGCGAGCGACCAGATCGTACGGGACCTCCAGGACCTCGCCGAGTCGTCGGCCACGCGGCCGGGCGCCCAGGGCAAGCCGTCGGTGCGGTGGGCGTTCGAGATCATCGCGCCGTGCGTGGTGGGACTGGTGGCACTGATCGTGCTGCTGACGGTCTAGGGACGGCCCGGCGGCCCGGGTCCCGGCCGGTCCGGTCCGTTACGGCGCGCCAGGCCAGACCAGCGTCATGTGGCCGCCGAGGTACGCGGAGAACAGCGCCGCACCACCCACCACCAGCACCGTCGTCGGGACGCGTGCGCGTGCGAGGGCCACCGCGACCGGCAGCAGCAGTGGGAACACCGGGAGCAGGAAGCGGGCGCGCGGGAAGTACACGCCGTCGGTGCCCAGGACGATCAGCAGTGTCACCGCGCTGAACACGAGCAGCGGGAGCGGCTGCCGGGCGGCGGCGCAGAGTGCCCAGAGCACGGCGGAGGCCAGGAGCACGCCCGTCACCAGGACCGGGAAGAGCGGCGGCTCGGCGGCGTACATCAGCAGCCCGCGCATCTCGCGCAGGGTCGACACGCCGCCGTCCCACGAGTTGTCCCAGCGGCGCTGTACGGAGAGATAGCCGTCCCACCGGCCAAGGCGCAGGCTCACCCAGCCGACGTAACAGAGCCAGCCGAGGGGCGCGAGCAGGCCGGCGGCGAGGGCGCGGCGGGGGTTGCCGCCACCGCCCTTGCCGAAACAGGCCGCCGCCATGACCGCCGCCGCGACGGCGATGCCCGTGGGGCGGGTGAGGCCTGCGAGGCAGGCAAGGGTCGCGGCGGTGAGCCAGCGGCCGGTCAGGACCGCGTACAGGGTCCAGGCGGCGAGCGCCGTGAACAGCGACTCCGTGTAGCCCATCCACTGGACGAGGGCGACCGGGTGCGCACCCCAGAGGACGGCCAGCAGGGTGCCCGTACGGCGCCCGTACAGGTGGTCGCCGACGGCGAAGATCCCCCATGCGGCGACGAACGACGCGGCCACCGCGAGGAGCAGCCCGAGGGTGGCCGTGCTGGGGAGGGCCCCGGGGAGCACGTGGTCCGCGCCTCTGACGAGGAGCGGCTGGAGGGGGAAGAAGGCCAGGCTGCGAAGGCCCGCGTAGCCGCGCCCGGCGATGTCGGCGTACCACTCGGAGTCCCAGGAACCGGCCAGCAAGGGCCAGACGCCGTGGCCCTTGAGATGCGCCCACGGAACGAGAACGGCAAGCCCGAGGAGCCGGACGGCGAGGTAACCGAGAAGGGCGGGGGCGGCGCGGCGGAGGGTGGGGGTTGCCGCTGCGGCCGTCGTCGTGGTCGTGGTCGCGATGGTGGTCGTACGTTGCGCGTACAAGGCGAGCCTGGCTCCTGGGAGGTACGGGAGCTACAGGCTGCCGGGGATGGGCCATGGGAGTGGCGGGCTGGTGGCGGTGGCGAAGGAATTGCACCCGTACGGCGGGACGGTCCCTCCAGCCCGCCCGGCATCTTCAGCCCGTCCGGCGTTTGAGGACGCGCGGCGCAGCCGTGCACCGGGCGCAGCCCGGGACGCCCGCCCCCACCGGCGC
>NZ_JBSGZD010000299.1:0-9798 GCF_053610825.1 Streptomyces sp. NPDC054863
CGATCCGTGCGACCTGTCCCGGGCGCCGGACGGCGGCGCCGACGGCGGGGTGGACGCCGTAGCTGTGGCCGACGACGACGAGGGGTCCGGCGTCCAGGTGGTCGAGGGCCTGGAGTACGTCCTCGACGTGGGTCTCCAAGTCGGTGGCGGGGGTGGCGAGATGGCGGCGGTCGCCGAGGCCGGTGAGGGTGAGGGGGTGGGCCTCGTGACCCAGGCGACGGAGCGCGGTGGCGGTGTCGCGCCAGATCCAGCCGCCGGTGTAGCCGCCGTGAACGAGGAGGAAGTGGGTCATGGTGGGCTCCTTTGCTGGGTGCCGGGTGCCGGGTGCTGGGTGCCGGGTGCTGGGTGCTGGGGTGCTGGGTGCTGGGGTGCTTGTGGGGGTGCGTCGGTGCGGGTGACTCGGCGTGGTGCGGGTGACTCGGCGTGGTGCGGGTGCGTCGTGGTGGATCGCGCAGTTCCCCGCGCCCCTGAGCATCCCGGCCCGTCCGACGTCCGACGGTGTGCGGACCTCGGGCCGGCAGCAGTGTCCCGTACACCGTCGGGAAGGGCTGCGGGAGGGGACGCACACCTGACTGTCCTTCACTTCTCCCTCACATAGTCGCTCCCGCGGCACCCTGCAACCCTCCCCGTCCGGCCATCCTCCCGGCAGCAGGAGACCCTTGCTTTCCGCGCCGCCCCACCCACCCCCGGGCCGGGCACCGGCGGTACCGGGACGCCGGGGTCGAGGGGCCGTGCGGTCGATGCGCATTCAGGGCTTTCCGCCCCTCTCGGACCACCGGCGGACTCCGGGGATCCGCTCAACTTTCACCTCCTGTCCGGATTGCCCGTCTTTCCGGTCCGGCTTCACACCCTGCTCCGCGCTCGCGCTGCGCACAGTTCCAGCCATAAGCGCACGGCCCCCTCCGGCGCGGTCCGGCAGCACGGCATCACCCGAGACGGCCGTCCGCCCATGCTTCGTACAGCACATTGCCCTTCACCCCGGCCCGGACGCTCCTGCTGCACGAGGCGGAAGGATCCGGCCGCACGGACCGCGCCCCGGAGCGACGGGGGAAGACGGCGGGCCCACGCCGCTCCTAGTCTCCGGCCCCATGCGCATCACTCAGCCGAGACGCTTCGCTCTCGCCACGGTCCTCGCGTTGTCCCTCGCCCTGCTCGGTCCGGCCGGGCCCGCCGGCGCCGACACCCCCGACCTGACGTTCAGCTCCGAGCAGGGTTCGGTGACTCCGGGCTCCACGGCCAACCTGACGATGACCCTCACCAACAACCAGGCCACCGATATCCGGTTCGTCTACCAGACGGTCCAGCCGACCTGGCCCACCACCCAGCGCACCGACCTCAAGTACGCCTTCGCCTCCTGCACCTCGGAGGGCGTCAGCTGCACCGGGACCGGCACCGGCAGCCTCGGTCTGAACTACGCGATCCCGCTCGCCCCCGGCGCCTCCCGCACCGTGACGCTCCCCGTCCAGGTGGCCGCCGACTCCGGCTGCAACGGCAAGATCGGCTTCTACTCGTACCTCTACTACGAGTACGACGACGGCCGGGCCGTGAAGGACGGCATCTTCCACACCCCCGAGACCACGGTCACCTGCGCCACCCCCGCACAGGACTGAACCCGCTCCACGGACAGTCCCCCTGACGACCGGTCGGCCCCCTCCCCCCGGGGTCGGCCGGTCTTGTGCATGGCTGGAAGAAGCGCATGGATCAAGCGGTAATTGGTCTACTCCGGTGGATGTTCACGAAGCGTGCCCCAAGGCTCACGGAAAGCGTTTGCCTCCTTGCCCCGCCTGCCCCGGACACCCTTCACACCGCCCGAAAGGGCTCTTCGGCGGCGACTCTCCGGTGCCCCTTCTCCTTGCCCCGGCCCTTCGAACGACACCTGCATTTTTTCGTCATCTTTCACATCAGCCACACAAGTTGAGCACTCAGGCAGGAATATGTGTCGCATCAGGACACGGCAGCGCCACTCCCGTCCCAGGGGTGTCGCCGCCGCGTGGGGGTGGGGGGCCGCCCGGCGACAGCGCCGCGGTCCCGTTCGGGAGGGAAGCACACCGCATGAAGCGGATCAGACGTCATCGCGCCCTCGGCGCAGGCGTGCTCGTACTGGCGCTCGGCTTACCCGCAGCGCCCGCGTTCGGCTTACCCGCGACCCCTGCGTCGGGCCTGCCGACGGCGGCCGGGGCACCCGCCGCCGTGGCGGGTGAGCAAGCACCGCGCATCGACCTGCGCGTCCTGGTGGTCAGCGACGGAGGTCCCGCGACCGCCGCCATCGCCGCCGAACTGACCGCCGCGGGCACGCCGTTCACCCTCGTCGACCTCACGAAGCCGGGGCGGCCGGTGATCGACGCCGCATTCCTCGCCGACACCGTGGACGGGCGCCCCCGGGCCAAGTACCAGGCGGTCGTACTGCCGAACGACAGCCCGTTCCCGGTGGGTTCGGGCGAACAGGCCGCGCTCGTGAAGTACGAGACGCTCTACGCGGTGCCCCAGGTCAACGCGTACACCTACGCCCGGCCCCAGGTCGGTCTCCAGGTGCCCGCCTACAGCGGTTCGGTGGACGGCGTGCGGGCCCAGGTGACGGCCGCCGGTCGCGGCGGGCCCTTCGGCTATCTCGAAGGGGCCGTCCCGTTCGAGGACAACTCCCCCTCCGTGGGCGAGAGTTACGCGTTCCTCGCCGAGCCCGCCCCCGGCGCCGACTTCATCCCCTACGTCGAGGCGCCGATCCCCGGCTCCACCGGTACGGGCAGCCTCGTCGGCGAGTACCGGCACGACGGCCGACGCGAGCTGGTCGTCACCTTCGCCTACAACCAGTACCAGCAGCAGTTCCGGCTGCTGGCCCGCGGCATCGTCGACTGGATGACGCAGAACGTCCGCCTCGGCGCGGCCCGCAACTACTTCGCCGTGCACATCGACGACGTCTTCGCCGCCGACGACCGCTGGGACTCGCGGCTCAACTGCACCCCGGGCGACGTGGACTGCCCACCGGGGCAGGGCCGGCCGAACCCGATCCGGATGACCCCGGACGACGTCCGGTACGCAGTCGACTGGTCGAGGTCCCGCGGCTTCACCCTGGACCTCGCGTACAACGGCGGCGGCAGTGTCGAGCACCGCGAGAACAACAACGGCGCGGACCCCCTCGCCGACTCCTTCGGCGCGAAGCGCGACGAATTCCGCTGGATCAACCACACCTACGACCACCCCTACCTCGGGTGCGAGCAGGACGTCTCCAGCGTGCCGTGGAAGTGTGCGAAGAACCCGGACGGTTCGACCCTGTACGTCAGCCAGGCCGAGACGTCCCGGCAGATAGCCGACAACCGGAAGTGGGCCTCGACGGCGCAACTCCCGGTTTCGGACGACGAGTTGGTGACCGGCGAGCACTCCGGTCTGAAGCTCTCGCCGCAGCAGCCCGAGGACAACCCGAACCTCGCCCCCGCCCTCGCCGCGAACGGCATCGGCTGGCTCGGCTCGGACAGTTCCCGCGAACCGCAGCAGCGCACGGTCGGGCCGGCCCTGACGGTCTCCCGCCACCCGATCAACATCTTCTACAACGCGGGCCGGGTCGCCGAGCAGGTCGACGAGTACAACTGGATCTACACCAGCCGCGCCCAGGGCGGCAGCGGCCTCTGCGAGGACCTCCCCTCGACCACCTGCCTGCCCGCGCCGCTCGACACAGCCACCGGGTACGCGCAGCACGTCGTGCCGCAGGAGATCAGCACCGCGATGAGCCATGTGCTGGGCAACGATCCGCGCCCGCACTTCATCCACCAGTCCAACCTCGCCGAGGACCGCATCGCCTACCCCGTCCTCGACGGCGCGATCCGGGGTTACGACGCCCTGTACACGGCGTCCGCACCCCTGGTGAACCTGCGGATGCGCGACATCGGCGCGGAGCTGCGCGACCGGGCCTCGTGGACGTCCGCCCTGTCTGCCGGACAGGTCACCGCGTACCGGATCGGCGACACCGTGACCGTGCGGGCCCCCGGCGGGGTGCGGGCCACCGCCACCATGCCCGCCGGCACGCGCCGGGTCCTCGCCTCCGGCACCGACGCCTTCGGGCAGGCGTACGCGGGAACGGTCTCCGGGTGGGTGGCCCCCGACACCGGGCGGACCGACGTGACCCTCGCGCTGACCGCACCCGAGGTGCCACCGCCCGCCACCCCGAAGAGCACCGCGAAGACCACCGCGAAGGACACAGGGAAGACCACCGCGAAGGACGCCGCTCCGCAGCAGACCGCACCGCGCACCCCGGTTCCGCCGGGCGTCGCACGACCGGTGCCGTACCGCAGTCAGCGCTGATCCCGGCCACGCACCACCGAGGGCACGAGGGGCCGACCGCGACGCGGCGGCCGGTCCGCTCCCCTCTCTCTTCCGCAACCTTCTTGCCGTGGAGCGCACCCATGCCCGATCCACACCGCGCACCGCACTCCGGTGCTGTGCGGGTCACCCTCCTCACCGAAGGCACCTATCCGCACAGTCACGGCGGAGTGAGTGTCTGGTGCGACCAGCTGGTCACCGGTATGCCCGACCTCGCATTCGACGTCATCGCGGTCACCGGGACCGGCCGCGAGCCCCTCGCCTGGCAGCTTCCCGCGCACGTCCGGGAGCCCGTGTCCGTACCCATGTGGGGCCCCGCACCCGCCGGTTCGCCGCCGCGCGGCCGTCGGCTGCGGCGGCTCATGACGGCGTACGAACAGTTCCTCACCGCAACTCTCGACCCGGGCGCCGAGGACGGCTTCGCACCCGCCCTGTACGAGATGGCGCACGCGGCCCGGGACGGGGCGCTCAGCCCCACGCTGCGCGGCGACGCCGCGATCCGGGTGCTCACCGGCGTGTGGAACCGGCCCGGGCTGCCGGTCCGGGAGGCCGGGCCCACCGTGCACGACGCGGTGACTGCCACCAGCCTCCTGGAGCACGCGCTCAGGCCGCTGGCCGCCCGGCCGCCCGAGACGGGGGTCTCGCACGCGGTGAGCGGCGGCGTCGCGGTGCTGCCGGGGCTCGCCGGGCTCCAACTGCACGGCGTGCCCCTGCTGTTGACCGAACACGGGGTGTATCTGCGCGAGCGCTACCTCGGCTACCGGACGGCCCCCTACCGGTGGCCGGTGAAGGCGGCGCTGCTCGGCTTCTTCCGGCTGCTCGCGGAGGAGACGTACCGCAGGGCCGCTCTGATCACCCCGGGCAACCGGTACAACCGGCTGTGGGAGGAACAGGGCGGCGCGCCACCGGAGTTGATACGCACCGTCTACAACGGCGTGGGCCCCGCCCCCCGCCCGCCCCCCCGGGCCCCGCCGGCCCGGCCGCCCCGCACCGGGCCGACGCTCAGCTGGGCGGGCCGGGTCGACCCGATCAAGGACCTGGAGACGCTGATCCGGGCGTTCGCCGAGGTGCGCGCCCAGCTTCCGGCGGCCAGACTGCGGCTGTTCGGCGGTACGCCGCGCGGCGGCGAGGCGTACCGGGAGCGCTGCGAGGAGCTGGCAGTCTCCCTCGGGCAGGGCGACGCGGTCACGTTCGAGGGCCGCGTCGACGACATCAAGGACGCCTACGCGGCGGGCAACGTGGTGATGCTCTCCAGCATCAGCGAGGGCTTCCCCTTCACCCTGATCGAGGCCATGTCGTGCGGGCGGGCCACCGTCTCCACCGACGTGGGCGGGGTCCGCGAGGCGGTCGGTGACGCAGGGCTCGTGGTGCCGCCGCGCGACCCGTCCGCGATGGCCGCCGCCGCGCTGGAGCTGCTGCGCGATCCGCAGCGGCGAGCGGGCATGGGCGAGGCGGCGCGGCTGCGGGTGGTCGAACAGTTCACGCTGCGCCAGACCGTGGACACCTTCCGGGCCCTCTACGTCGATCTGGCGTCGTCCGGCGCAGCCACCCCGTGCACCCCTGCCCCCGAGGCCCGCCGAACGACCGGACCGCTCTTGGCCGGGGTCAACGACCCTTCGGAGACTGTGCAGTTGAGGCGGGTGGCCGGATGAGCGGCCCGATGTACCTGGAGCCGGGACGGGGCAGGGAGGACACCCTCGCACTGCGGCTGGCCTCCGTCTCCTCGGTGACGGCGACGCTGCGGCTGCCGCGCATCGGCGCGGGGCGGCGGGTGCGCGGCGACGACGCGGTGGACGAGCTCGCGGCGCAGCTCGCCGACCGGATCGGGCCCGCCGTGCACCCGTACGAGGTGGCCGCCCTGCTGGAGTCCGAGGGCCTGACGGCGGGCGCGATCAAGGAGAAGTACGGACACGGGAACCTCTTCTCGCTGGCCGACGACCTCTACACCCGGGTACCGCGCAGCTTCCCGGAGCCCGCGTCCGCCGCCGACCCGTGGGCACCCGACCACCTGCGGTGCGCGCTGCGCGGGGCGCTGTTCGGGCTGCCCGGGCTCGCCTACCCGCTGACCTCCGGGCTCTGGTACGCGGACGGGGCGGTGCTCGCGCTGGTCGTGGCGGGCCTGCTGTCCTGGGCGTGGAGCCAGGCACTCGCCCACCGGGCGTACCTGCGGCTCGCTTCGGGACGCCGCGAGGCCGGGCGGACCCTGCTGTACGGGGCTCCGGCGGGCGCGCTGCTGGCGGCGGGCGCGGGGACGGCCCTCGTCGGTCCCGGGCCTGCCGCCCTGTTCACGGTGTGGCAGTCGGTCTACCTCGCGGCGGCGAGCGTGCTGCTGGTGTTCGCCCGTGAGCGGCTGCTGCTCGGCGCGCTCGTGCCGCTGATCGTGGGGGCGGGGCTGCTGCCGTGGCTGGAGCCCGGGCCGTGGCTGCGGGCCGGACTGCCTCTGCTGACGGGGCTGTTGGTGGTGGCCGCCGCCTGGCACACCATCCGTACGGCGCTCAAGGAGGCCCCTGCGGCGGGTGCGGTGCGGCCGGGTGTGCTCGCCTCGCTGCCGTACGGGCTGTTCGGCCTGAGTGCGGGGGTGCTGGTGATGTTCGCCGGGCAGCGGCATCCGTACGCCGTCGTGGCGCTCACCCTCAGCATGGGCCCCGCCGAGTGGCTGCTCTTCCGCTACCGGGGGCGCTGCGTGGCGGCGCTGCGGGGGACGACGACGCCTGCCGGGTTCCGGCTGCGGTCCTCGGCGGTACTGGGCGGATGTCTGCTCGGCTATCTGCTGCCGCTGGTTCCGGCGGCGCTGCTGACCGGGGCCGAGGTCGCGCCGCTGCTCGCCCTGGGGGCGGTGCTGTGGACGGCGCTGCTGCTCCAGGCGTTCGGCATCGCCTGGCTGCCCGCCGCGATCTGCGCCGCCGCGGCGGCCGTGGTCGCGGGGGCGGGTGTGGTCATGGGGGCGGCCGGGATCACCGGGGCGGCCGGCGCCACGGGCGGGGCCGGGGTCGCGGGCACAGCCGTGATCGCGAGCGCGGCCCTGCCGGTCCCGCCGCCCGGCCCGCTCGTACCGCTGCTCTGCTGCGGTGCGGCCGCCGTGGCCCTGCTGGTCTGTTGTGTCGCCCTGCTCGGCCGGCCGACGGCGCACGCCTGAGGCGGCGCACTCCCCGGCCCCTTCCCCGACCTCCGCTTCCGCGCCCCGGCCCCCGGCACTCCCGGGCGGGCGGCGCCCGTCCGCCCGTCACCTCACCAACCTCCGTAAAGGACAACCACGTTGACCACCTCACCGCTCGCCGCAGTCACCGGCGCCGAGGGCTTCATCGGCTCCCATCTGACCGAGGCCCTGGTCGCCGCCGGATTCCGGGTGCGCGCCATGGCGCAGTACAACTCCTTCTCCTCGTACGGCTGGCTGGAGACGCTGTCCGCCGACGTCCTCGACCGGGTGGAGATCGTCCTGGGCGATGTCCGCGACCCGGGTTCGGTCCGGGCGCTGGCCGAGGGCGCGGACGCCGTGTACCACCTGGCGGCGCTCATCGCGATCCCGTACTCCTACCAGGCACCGCACAGCTACGTGGACACCAACGTCACCGGCACCCTCAACGTCCTGGAGGCGGTGCGCGCACTCGGCACCCCGCGCCTGGTGCACACCTCGACCAGCGAGACGTACGGCACCGCACAGACCGTGCCGATCACCGAGGACCACCCGATCAACACCCAGTCCCCGTACGCCGCTTCGAAGGCGGGCGGCGACCGGCTGGCCGACAGCTACTACGCGAGCTTCGCCACCCCGGTGGTCACCCTGCGCCCGTTCAACACCTTCGGGCCCCGGCAGTCGATGCGGGCGGTCATCCCGACCGTGATCGGGCAGGTCGCGGCGGGCTCGCGCACGATCACGCTCGGCGATCTGCGTCCGACCCGCGACTTCACCTTCGTACGGGACACCGCGCAGGCGTTCCTCGCGGTCGGCACGGCGCCCGCCGGCGACGTCGTCGGCCGCACCTTCAACGCCGGTACGGGCGGGGAGATTTCGGTGGGCGACCTGGTGCGGCTCATCGGCAAGGTGATGGAAACCGACCTGGACGTCCGCGAGGACGAGCAGCGCATCCGCCCGGCCAACTCCGAGGTGATGCGGCTGGTCGCGGACGCGTCCCGGCTCACCGCCGCCACCGGCTGGACCCCGGCCCACGACCTGGAGCAGGGACTGGCCGCGACCGTCGACTTCTTCCGCGACCCGGCCAACCTGGCCCGCTACAAGACCGACATCTACAACATCTGACACCCCGTCACACCCATGGACTCCCCCACAGCCCAGCCACCCCCCCTGCACAGCCCGACCCACCCCACCAGCCGCACCAAGGGAGGCCCCCATGCACGTTGTGATACTAGCCGGAGGCAAGGGCGTCCGGCTCCGGCCGTACACCACCGCGCTTCCCAAGCCGCTCGTACCGATCGGTGACCAGCACGCCATTCTGGAGATCGTGCTCCGGCAGCTCTCCACCGCCGGATTCACCAGCTGCACCCTGGCGATCGGCCATCTCGGCCAGATCATCCGGGCCTATGTCGGCGACGGCGAACGCTGGGGCCTGAAGGTCGACTACGCCACCGAGGAGAGCCCCCTGGGCACCATCGGTCCGCTGCTGAACCTGCGCGACCGGCTGCCGGAGACGTTCCTCGTGATGAACGGCGACGTCCTGACCGACCTCGACTACGCCGACGTGCTGAAGCAGCACCGCGCCTCCGACGCCCCGCTCACCATCGCCACTTACGCCCGCCAGGTGCGCATCGACTTCGGGGTGCTGACCACCGACGCCACCAAGGTCGTCGCGTTCACCGAGAAGCCGAGCATCGACTACCGGGTGTCGATGGGGGTGTACGGGCTCTCCCGGGCCACCCTGGAGGGCTACACACCGGGCCTCCCGCTGGGCTTCGACGAACTGGTCCTGGACCTCCTGGGTACCCACAACCCGCCGCACGCCTACGCGTTCGACGGCTACTGGCTCGACATCGGGCGGCCCGACGACTACGACCGGGCCAACGCGGAGTTCACCACGCACCGCTCGCTGCTGCTCAAGGGAGCCTGAGCGACGATGCGCATTCTCGTCCTGGGATCCACCGGTTACCTGGGCGCGCACGCCGCCGGGCAGTTGGGCGCCCTCCCGGGCGTCCGGCTGCTCGGCTGCGGCCGGGGCCCCGGCGCCGGAGCGCACGTGGACCTCGCCACCACCACGCCCGGTGAACTCGCCGACACACTGCGGGAGTTCGATCCCCACGCGGTGGTCAACTGCGCCGGGTCCGTCGGCGGCGACCCGGTCACCCTCGCCGAGGTCAACGCCCGCGGACCGGCCGTTCTGGCCGCCGCCCTGCACCGGTCCGCGCCCCGGGCCCGGCTGGTCCACCTGGGTTCGGCGGCCGAGTACGGGACGACCACCCACGGCGTGCGGGTCACCGAAGCCGCCGCGACCCGCCCCGCAGGGCCGTACGGCGCCACCAAACTCGCCGGGACCC
>NZ_JBSGZD010000300.1:0-5525 GCF_053610825.1 Streptomyces sp. NPDC054863
GTGTCGGCCTGCGTGCCGGACTGCGGCGCGGGGACCTCGTCGGGAGTCTCGACGGGCCGCTCGCGCAGGCTCAGCACCAGGCGGACCACCGCGATCCACATCAGCGAGGACAGCAGCATGTGCACGGCGACCAGGATCTCCGGGACCTGCGTGAAGAACTGGACGTAACCGACGGCGCCCTGGGCCACCAGCACGATCAGCAGGTCGCGGGAGCGGGCCCGGGTGTCGTCCGGGGCGTCCACCATGCGCAGTACGAACCACATCGCGATGGCCAGTGCGCAGACCACCCAGGCGGCGATCGCGTGCAGGTGCGCCGCGTCGGTCCAGTCCCACGGCATGCGCGGAACCTCGCTCTTGTCGCCCGCGTGCTTGCCGGAGCCGGTCACCGAGGTACCCAGCACGATCAGCAGCACGGTGGCCGCCACGATCGCCCAGGCCAGCTTGCGGACCGGGCCCGGCACGCGCGGCTTCGGCGGGGCGTCGCCCTCGCGGGTGCGCTGCCAGACGACGACGGCGACGGCGAGGAGGGCGTTGGCGGCCAGGAAGTGACCGGCGACGGTCCACGGGTTGAGGCCCGTCCGTACGGAGATGCCGCCGAGGACGGCGTTGCTCATCACCAGCCAGAACATGACCCAGGCGGTGCGGGTGAGCCCGCGCCGCCACGGCTTGGTCGCGCGTGCCGCGATGATCGCCCAGCCGACCGCGGCCGACAGGACGTACGTCAGCATGCGGTTGCCGAACTCGACGTAGCCGTGGAAGCCCTGTTCGGGCGTCACGATCAGACTGTCGGCCGTGCACTTGGGCCAGGTGTCGCAGCCGAGACCGGAACCGGTCAGCCGGACCGCGCCGCCGGTCACGATGATGAAGACGCTCATCACTACGGCCGACATCGCGGCGCGCTGGAGCGTACGGGGCGTGGGCGTCCATCGCTTGGCGATGAGGGCGAGGGGGGTCAACACGGCAACCATCGTAGGCCGGTGCTTGTGCAGGATTTCACGAGGGGGGCGGTGGAGGGCTGTGATGTCACTCCCAACCGCCCCCGGCCCGCTACTCCCAGCGGAAGAACTTCGCCGCCGCGCCGAGCCCGAGCACCGCCCACACCGCGAGGATCCCGAGGTTGCTCCACGGCATCGACGCCCCGTGCTGGAGTACGTCGCGCAGCCCGTCGGAGAGCGCCGAGATCGGCAGCAGGCCCAGTACGTCCTGCACCGCGTCCGGGAACTTCTCCAGCGGCACGATGACCCCGCCGCCGACCAGCAGCAGCAGGAACACCAGGTTCGCGGCGGCCAGCGTCGCCTCCGCCTTGAGAGTGCCCGCCATCAGCAGCCCGAGCCCGGAGAACGCCGCCGTGCCCAGGACCAGGAGCAGGAGTACGGAGACCGGGCCGCCCTGCGGCGACCAGCCGAGCCCGAACGCGATCGCGGTCAGCAGCACGACCTGGAGCACCTCGGTGACCAGCACCGACAGCGTCTTCGCCGTCATCAGCGCCCACCGCGGCAGCGGCGAGGTGCCAAGCCTCTTGAGGACGCCGTAGCGCCGCTCGAAACCGGTCGCGATGGCCTGGCCGGTGAAGGCGGTCGACATGACGGCGAGCGCGAGGATGCCGGGGGCGAGGAAGTCGACGGACTTGCCTGCACCGTTCGGTGAAACAGGCACAGTGATGATGTCGACCGCCGAGAACAGCACCAGCAGCAGCGCCGGGATGATCACCGTCAGCAGCAGCTGCTCGCCGTTGCGCAGCAGCATCTTCGTTTCGAGTGCGGTCTGCGCCGCGATCATCCGGCCGAGCGGGGCCGCTCCCGGCATCGGGGCGTAAGGGGCGGTGCTCATGGGCGCAGGTCCTTACCGGTCAGCTCAAGGAAGACGTCTTCGAGGGTGCGGCGTTCCACCGCGATGCCTTCCGGCATCACCCCGTGCTGGGCGCACCAGGAGGTGACGGTGGCCAGCAGCTGCGGGTCGATCTTCCCGCTGATGCGGTACGTGCCCGGGATCAGCTCCTGCGCGACGGTGTCCGCCGGGAGCGCCTTGAGGAGGGACGCCACGTCGAGGCCGGGGCGGCCCGTGAACCGCAGGGTGTTCTCGGCGCCGCCGCGGCACAGGTCGGCGGGGGAGCCCTGGGCGATGACCCGGCCCGCGTCCACGATGACGACGTCGTCGGCGAGCTGTTCGGCCTCGTCCATGAAGTGGGTGGTGAGGATGACGCTCACGCCGGAGGTGCGCAGTTCGCGTACGAGGTCCCAGGTGGAGCGGCGGGCGTGCGGGTCGAGCCCGGCGGTGGGCTCGTCCAGGAAGACCAGCTCCGGGCGGCCGACCACGGCCATCGCGAGCGCGAGCCGCTGCTGCTGGCCGCCGGACAGCCGCCGATAGGTCGTACGGCCGCAACCGGCGAGCCCGAGGCGGTCGATGAGGGCGTCCACGTCCAGGGGGTGCGCATGCAGCTTCGCCATGTGGCGGAGCATCTCGTCGGCCCGGGCGCCGGAGTAGACGCCGCCGGACTGGAGCATCACGCCGATGCGCGGGCGCAGCTTCGCGGCGTCGGCGATCGGGTCGAGACCGAGTACGCGGACGGTGCCCGCGTCGGGCCTGCGGTAGCCCTCGCAGGTCTCGACGGTGGTGGTCTTGCCGGCGCCGTTGGGGCCGAGGACTGCGGTGACGGTGCCGGTGGCGACCGTGAGATCGAGGCCGTCGACCGCGGTCTTGGATCCGTACCGCTTGACCAGGCCGGTGACCTGGACGACGGGCTCATGTGACATGGGGGCGAGTCTAGGTCCCGGGGAGCGGGCGTTCGGCGGGGGGCGGTGCGGGGGTGCGGGCCGGCCGGCGGACCGGTCGGGACCCGGTACGTACTCCCAGGTCACACGGGTCGGCGGCGAGGGAGTCGCGGGTGCACGAAACGGGTGCGCGAAGGGGTGCGGGCGGGGCGGTCGGCCTGGTCGGGGAGCCTTCCGCGGCGGTCCCCGGGGCACGTCCGAGGCCGTCGCCCGTGATCATTCCCGCAGGTCAGCTTAGGTTTGCCTAAGTGATGCAGTCCACCGATCCCGCTCAAGATCCGGGTTGTCAGGCCCAGAGGAATTACGCAACAATGGCGTTGTGAAATACGACGGCGAGGTCCCGCAGGACGTCGCGACCGGCGAGCGGTCCACCCGCAACCGAGTCGCGCGCTCCATCCTGGACCACGGCCCGTCCACGGTCGCCGATCTGGCGAAGCGCCTCGGTCTCACTCAGGCCGCCGTGCGCCGCCACCTCGACGCGCTCGCCGCGGACGACGTGGTCGAGGCGAAGGAGCAGCGCGTCTACGGCGCGCGTACGCGGGGGCGGCCCGCCAAGGTCTTCTCGCTCACCGACTGCGGCAGGGACGCCTTCGACCAGTCCTACGACCAGCTCGCGGCCGACGCCCTCACCTGGATCTCGCGGGCGGCCGGCGGCGGCGAGCAGGGCGAGGCGGCCGTCACCGCTTTCGCCCGCGCCCGGATCGCCGCGCAGGCCGAGGCGTACCGCGCCGCGGTCGACGCCGCACCGCCCGAACAGCGCACCGAGGCTCTGGCAAGGGCCCTGAGCGTCGACGGGTACGCTGCTACGGCGCGTAGCGCACCGGTCGGAGAGCAGCTGTGCCAGCACCACTGCCCTGTCGCCCACGTCGCCGAACGATTCCCACAGCTCTGTGAGGCGGAGACGGAAGTCTTCTCCGCACTGCTGGGGACCCACGTCCAGCGGCTGGCCACCATCGCCCACGGCGACGGGGTCTGCACGACGTACATCCCCAAGACCGCACATTCAGCATCAGCAAGCACGGCCGGGAGGAACCCCGCATGACTCTCCCTATCGAGGAGACTGCCCACCCCGAACTTGAGGGCCTGGGTACGTACGAATTCGGCTGGGCCGACCCCGACGTGGCCGGCGCGGCAGCCAAGCGCGGCCTGTCCGAGGCGGTCGTCCGCGACATCTCGGCGAAGAAGAACGAGCCCGAGTGGATGCTGAAGCTGCGTCTCAAGGGTCTGAAGCTGTTCGACAAGAAGCCCATGCCGAACTGGGGCTCGGACCTGTCGGGGATCGACTTCGACAACATCAAGTACTTCGTGCGCTCCACGGAGAAGCAGGCCCAGTCGTGGGAGGACCTGCCCGAGGACATCAAGAACACGTACGACAAGCTCGGCATCCCCGAGGCGGAGAAGCAGCGCCTCGTCGCGGGCGTCGCGGCCCAGTACGAGTCCGAGGTCGTCTACCACCAGATCAACGAGGAGCTGGAGGCGCAGGGTGTCATCTTCATGGACACCGACACCGCGCTGAAGGAGCACCCGGAGCTCTTCCAGGAGTACTTCGGCACGATCATCCCGGTCGGCGACAACAAGTTCGCGTCGCTGAACTCGGCCGTGTGGTCCGGCGGCTCGTTCATCTACGTGCCCAAGGGCGTCCACGTCGAGATCCCGCTCCAGGCCTACTTCCGTATCAACACGGAGAACATGGGTCAGTTCGAGCGGACGCTGATCATCGTCGACGAGGACGCCTACGTCCACTACGTCGAGGGCTGCACCGCTCCGATCTACTCCTCGGACTCGCTGCACAGCGCCGTCGTCGAGATCATCGTGAAGAAGGGCGGCCGCTGCCGCTACACGACGATCCAGAACTGGTCGAACAACGTCTACAACCTCGTCACCAAGCGCGCCGTGGCGTACGAGGGCGCGACCATGGAGTGGGTCGACGGCAACATCGGCTCCAAGGTCACGATGAAGTACCCCGCCGTCTACCTGATGGGCGAGCACGCCAAGGGCGAGACCCTGTCCATCGCCTTCGCGGGCGAGGGCCAGCACCAGGACGCCGGCGCGAAGATGGTGCACATGGCGCCGAACACGTCGTCGAACATCGTCTCGAAGTCGGTGGCCCGCGGCGGTGGCCGTACGTCCTACCGCGGTCTCATCGAGATCGGCGAGGGCGCTCCGGGCTCCAAGTCCAACGTGCTCTGCGACGCGCTGCTGGTCGACACGATCTCCCGCTCGGACACCTACCCCTACGTGGACGTCCGCGAGGACGACGTGTCGATGGGTCACGAGGCGACCGTCTCCAAGGTCTCCGAGGACCAGCTCTTCTACCTGATGAGCCGCGGCATGACCGAGTTCGAGGCGATGGCGATGATCGTCCGAGGCTTCGTCGAGCCGATCGCCAAGGAGCTCCCGATGGAGTACGCCCTGGAGCTCAACCGGCTGATCGAGCTGCAGATGGAGGGTTCGGTCGGCTGACCCGAACTCCCTTTTGCAGCAACCGAGTTCATCTTGATCCAGAGAGAGAGCGCTACGACAGCCATGGCTGAGGCTCAGAACATCCCGGTGGGTTCCACCACCGCCGGTTCCATCGCGGTGGCCGCGGAGTCCACCGTCGCGACCCGCATGAGCGCGCCGCCGTCCTTCGACGTGGCCGACTTCCCGGTGCCGCACGGCCGCGAGGAGGAGTGGCGGTTCACCCCGCTCGCCCGCCTCCGCGGTCTGCACGACGGCACCGCCGAAGCGGGCGGCGTGCTGACCGTCCAGGTC
>NZ_JBSGZD010000300.1:5535-9707 GCF_053610825.1 Streptomyces sp. NPDC054863
CCGAGGGCGTCGTCGTGGAGACGGTCGACCGCGGCGACGCCCGCCTCGGCAGGGCCGGCACCCCGGTGGACCGGGTGGCCGCCCAGGCGTACAGCTCCTTCGAGAAGGCCTCGGTCGTCTCGGTGCCCAAGGAGACCATGCTCACCGAGCCGATCCGCATCGCGGTGCACGGCGAGGGCGGCACCGCCTACGGCCACCAGGTCGTCGAGCTCGGCGCGTTCGCCGAGGCCGTCGTGGTCATCGACCACACCGGTGACGGCGTCCTCGCCGCCAACGTCGACTACGTCCTCGGCGACGGCGCCAAGCTGACCGTGGTGTCCGTGCAGGACTGGGACGACAAGGCCGTCCACGTGGCGCAGCACAACGCGCTCGTGGGACGCGACGCCTCCTTCAAGTCCGTCGTCGTCACCTTCGGCGGCGACCTGGTCCGCCTGCACCCGCGCGTCTCGTACGCCGGGACCGGTGGCGAGGCCGAGCTCTTCGGCCTGTACTTCACGGACAAGGGCCAGCACCAGGAGCACCGCCTCCTGGTCGACCACAACCGCCCGCACTGCAAGTCCAACGTGGCCTACAAGGGCGCGCTGCAGGGCCAGGACGCGCACGCGGTGTGGATCGGCGACGTGCTCATCCAGGCCGCCGCCGAAGGCACCGACTCGTACGAGATGAACCGCAACCTGGTGCTGACCGACGGCGCGCGCGTCGACTCGGTCCCCAACCTGGAGATCGAGACCGGCGAGATCGCCGGAGCGGGCCACGCCTCGGCGACCGGCCGCTTCGACGACGAGCAGCTCTTCTACCTCCAGTCGCGCGGCATCCCCGAGGACGAGGCCCGCCGCCTGGTCGTCCGCGGCTTCTTCGCCGAGCTGGTCCAGCAGATCGGCGTCGACGACGTCGAGGAGCGCCTGATCGCGAAGATCGATGCGGAGCTGGAGGCGTCCGTCTGATGGCGTTCGTGAAGGTGGCAGCGCTGAGCGAGCTGGAGGCCGACACCCCCAAGCGGGTGGAGGTCGACGGCACGCCGGTGTCGCTCGTCCACACCGAGGGCGAAGTCTTCGCGATCAACGACATCTGCTCGCACGCGAACGTCTCGCTGTCGGAGGGCGAGGTGGAGGACTGCGCCATCGAATGCTGGCTGCACGGTTCCAGTTTCGACCTCCGTACCGGCAAGCCGTCCGGTCTTCCCGCGACGCGCCCCGTCCCCGTTTACCCCGTAAAGATCGAAGGGGACGATGTGCTCGTCTCCGTCACCCAGGAGTCCTGAGTACCCCATGGCAACGCTTGAAATCCGCGACCTGCACGTCTCCGTCGATGTCGAGAACGGCACGAAGGAGATCCTCAAGGGCGTCGACCTGACCGTGAAGCAGGGCGAGACCCACGCCATCATGGGCCCCAACGGCTCCGGCAAGTCCACCCTCGCGTACTCGATCGCGGGTCACCCCAAGTACACGATCACCAGCGGCACCGTCACCCTCGACGGCGAGGACGTCCTGGAGATGTCCGTCGACGAGCGCGCCCGCGCCGGCATGTTCCTGGCCATGCAGTACCCGGTCGAGGTCCCCGGCGTCTCGGTGTCCAACTTCCTGCGTACGTCGGCCACCGCCCTGCGCGGCGAGGCCCCCAAGCTGCGCACCTGGGTGAAGGAGGTCAAGTCCGCGATGGAGCAGCTCCAGATGGACCCGACCTTCGCCGAGCGCAACGTCAACGAGGGCTTCTCCGGTGGTGAGAAGAAGCGTCACGAGATCCTCCAGATGGAGCTCATGAAGCCGAAGATCGCCATCCTCGACGAGACCGACTCCGGTCTGGACGTCGACGCCCTGCGTCAGGTGTCCGACGGCGTCAACCGCGTCCGCGAGACCGGTGAGGTCGGCACCCTGCTGATCACGCACTACACGCGCATCCTGCGCTACATCAAGCCGGACTTCGTGCACGTCTTCTCGGCGGGCAAGATCGTCGAGTCCGGTGGTCCCGAGCTGGCCGACCAGCTTGAGGCCGAGGGCTACGAGAAGTACACGAAGGGTGGCGCAACCGCGTGACACAGCTGCCGGGCCTCCTCGACACCGACGCGATCCGCAAGGACTTCCCCCTGCTGGACCGCATCGTCCACGGGGACAAGAAGATCGTTTACCTGGACTCCGCGGCGACCTCGCAGAAGCCGCGCCAGGTTCTCGACGCGCTCAACGAGTACTACGAGCGGCACAACGCGAACGTGCACCGCGGTGTGTACACGGTCGCCGAGGAGGCCACGGCGCTGTACGAGGGCGCCCGCGACAAGGTCGCCGCCTTCATCAACGCGCCGAGCCGCGACGAGGTCATCTTCACGAAGAACGCCTCCGAGTCGCTCAACCTCGTGGCCAACATGCTCGGCTGGGCCGACGAGCCCTACCGGGTCGACCGCGACACCGAGATCGTCATCACGGAGATGGAGCACCACTCCAACATCGTGCCGTGGCAGCTGCTCTCGCAGCGCACGGGCGCGAAGCTGAAGTGGTTCGGCCTCACCGACGACGGCCGCCTCGACCTGTCCAACATCGAC
The DNA here is from genome assembly GCF_053610825.1 of Streptomyces sp. NPDC054863. Lineage (NCBI taxonomy): Bacteria > Bacillati > Actinomycetota > Actinomycetes > Kitasatosporales > Streptomycetaceae > Streptomyces > Streptomyces sp. NPDC054863. The sequence continues at coordinate 8,069 of NZ_JBSGZD010000300.1, forward strand.
GAGATCATCACCGAGAAGACGAAGATCGTCTCCTTCACGCTGGTCTCCAACCTGCTGGGCACCGTCAACCCGGTCGAGACGATCGTCCGCCGCGCGCAGCAGGTCGGCGCGATGGTCTGCATCGACGCCTCGCAGGCCGCGCCGCACATGGTGCTCGACGTGCAGGCGCTGCAGGCCGACTTCGTGGCCTTCACCGGTCACAAGATGGTCGGCCCGACGGGCATCGGCGTCCTCTGGGGCCGCCAGGAGCTGCTCGAAGACCTGCCGCCGTTCCTCGGTGGCGGCGAGATGATCGAGACCGTGTCGATGCACTCCTCGACGTACGCCCCGGCGCCGCACAAGTTCGAGGCGGGTACGCCCCCGATCGCGCAGGCCGTCGGCCTCGGCGCGGCAGTGGACTACCTCTCGGCGATCGGCATGGAGAACATCGCGCGCCACGAGCACGCGATCACCGAGTACGCGGTCAAGCGGCTGCTCGAAGTGCCGGACCTCCGCATCATCGGCCCGGCCACGGCCGAGGACCGCGGTGCGGCGATCTCCTTCACGCTCGGCGACATCCACCCGCACGACGTGGGCCAGGTCCTCGACGAGGAGGGCATCGCGGTACGGGTCGGACACCACTGCGCGCGTCCGGTCTGCCTGCGGTACGGAATTCCCGCGACCACGCGAGCGTCGTTCTATCTGTACTCCACGCCCGGCGAGGTCGATGCCCTGGTCGACGGCCTGGAGCACGTACGGAACTTCTTCGGGTAGGGCGGGGAGCACACAGTGAAGCTTGATTCGATGTACCAGGAAGTCATCCTGGACCACTACAAGCACCCGCACGGGCGTGGCCTGCGCGACGGCGACGCCGAGGTGCACCATGTCAATCCCACCTGCGGCGACGAGATCACGCTGCGGGTGAAGTACGACGGCGAGCGCATCGAGGACGTCTCCTACGAGGGGCAGGGCTGTTCCATCAGCCAGGCCAGTGCCTCCGTGCTCAACGAGCTCCTCGTCGGCAAGGACCTCAGCCAGGCGCGGAAGATCCAGGAGACGTTCCTGGAGCTGATGCAGTCGAAGGGCGCCGTGACGCCGGACGACGCGATGGAGGACATCCTGGAGGACGCGGTCGCGTTCGCCGGGGTGTCGAAGTTCCCGGCCCGGGTGAAGTGCGCCCTGCTCAGCTGGATGGCATGGAAGGACGCGACCGCCCAGGCCCTGGGCGAGAGTGCGAAGAAGGAGACGGCATGAGTGACAACGAGACCATGACCACCAAGCCGGCCTCCGAAGAAGAGGTCCGCGAAGCCCTGTACGACGTGGTCGACCCCGAGCTGGGCATCGACGTCGTCAACCTGGGCCTCATCTACGGCGTCCACGTCGACGACTCCAACATCGCGACCATCGACATGACGCTCACGTCCGCGGCCTGCCCGCTGACCGACGTCATCGAGGACCAGGCCAAGTCGGCCACCGAGGGCATCGTCAACGAGCTCAAGATCAACTGGGTCTGGATGCCGCCGTGGGGCCCGGACAAGATCACGGACGACGGCCGCGAGCAGTTGCGCGCGCTCGGCTTCAACGTCTGAGTCCTTCAACGTCCGAGGCCTGCGACGCCTGATCCCCGCGACGCATGATCCTTGCGTGTCGTACGTACGGC